>WTJD01000265.1 GCA_011524975.1 Lysobacterales bacterium | reverse complement strand
CCGCGTAAAAAAAGCCGGGCGCCGCAGCGCCCGGTAGTTGCACACTCGGGGAGAGGGTGCTCAGAAACGATACGACAGTCGAATGCCAGCCTCGCGACGGTCTTGCGGGCTCAGCGCGACACCCTGCTTGAAGGTCAGCAGGTCAAACTGTGACGGGCTGGAGAAGTCCGTCCAGCGCGAACCCGCCAGCCAGGCGTCCTCGTCCAGCACGTTGTTGATGAACAACTCCACCCGGTAAGTGTCGGTATTGACGCCAAAACGCATATTCATGAGACCGTAGCTTTCGATGTAGGCCAGGTTGGACTCATCCACGTAGGCCTTGCCCTGGTAAATGTAATCGAACCGGAAATAGGCCGGCCTGTTCATGAAGCCGAAGTATCGGGTCAGGGCCAGGTTGTAGCTCTGTTTCGGCTGCCGTGGCGTCTGGTTGCCCGCCATCTGCGAATAACCCGCGATGGGCGCCACGAAGTTGAACTCGTAGTCGGTGTACTCGGAATCGATGTAGGCATAGTTGAACTGGGCGATAAAGTTCTCGCTCGGCGCCCACGTCGTCTCCAACTCGGCCCCGGTGATATCCGCGCTGCCCGGCAGGATGATGTTCCTCGAGTTCACGAAAGGCACCAGCTCGCCGGTGCTGGGATCGACCACCTGTTTGGGGTCGCCAACCATGATGCCGTTGGCCGGATCACATTGCGTCGAACCCATGTCGGCCGCGCGGCAGGTCTCGTTGATCTGGAAGGAAGACCGGCCCTTGATGTTTTCCCAGGTGTATTTGTACAGCGCCAGGTTGACCTGCAGCTGACCGTTGAAGAACGCCTGCTTGATGCCGACCTCCCAGGCCTCCAGCGTTTCGGCATCAATGGCCTCGCTGATCCGCGGGTCCTGCGCCAGGTACTGTTGCCGCTCGCGGTCATCCGCATTGATGAAGAAGGTATTGAAGTCGCCCGCAATCAGCGCCTCGGAGTAGCTGCCGTAGATGTTGGTGTTCTCACTCGGCTCCCAACGCAGGATCACGCGAGGCAGGAAATCATCGAAGGTCTCGCTCAACACCGGCGCATTGGGATCACCGCTGATCAGGGCCGCGCCCTTGGTGAGCTTGTCTTCAACAAACCGTCCCTCGATGATGGCGGTCAGATTATCCGTGATGTCAAAGTCGATGGACCCGAACAGGCCGGTAACCTTGCCCTCATCGGTATTTTGCAATGAGTTCGGAAACAGGAACGTGATCCCGACAAAACCCAGCCCGAACGAGCACGCACCCGGGTAATCATCCGTAAAAGGCGATCCCCCGAAACCGTTGAGGCAGGAAGTCGATGCGTCCCCGCCACCGCCTGAGGAGAAAAACTCCTGCTCATAATAGCTGGCGCCCACCAACCAGCGAAGGCGCTGATCCTGAGGGCTGGCCAGGCGAATCTCGTAGCTCGAATCCTCCGCCCATTGCGGGTCACGGGAGAACCAGTTGATGCGATCGGACAGGTCGAAATCACGAATCCAGTTGGCGTACTGCTTGTTGAACCCCGCCGAGAAGCTCAGCACGTATCCGCCGTCCGTCTCGTAGTCGGCAAACAGGCTGGCACGCTCCGTTTCGCGCGCAAGGCCGATACCGCCCACGGTTGGCATGTTCGGCAAACTGCTGGAGTTGTCCAGGAAGAATGCATCGAGCGGCGTTCCCGCAGACACGATACCCGCGATCGGGTAGCTGGGCAGCATCGTGTTTTGTGAGATCACCCCACCGTCCGCGATGAGCTGTGATACGCCGGGTACCGCGCCGCAGATGTAGTTGGTGGGATAAGCGGGGCCCTCGGCCGTATCGATGATCTTGCCGGTGCAGCTGTCATTGAGCAGACCGGAGGCAAACGCCGCGGCCGGCGGGCCATCATCGTCCTCGGAGTAGCCATAACGCAGTTTGAACGACAGGTTTTCGGTGGCTTGCCATTTCAGCACGCCGTTGAAAGCGGTGGTTTCCTCGTCACCCAGGCGTCCGCCATCGGTGGCGGTGTAGTGCCCTTTTTTGACGTACTGCCTGCCGCTGACGCTGAACGAGAGCACATCGGGGACAATGGGGCCCTCGACGATGAAATTGGCGTCCATGTTTTCCTTGGTGCTGTAGGAAATCGATCCCTCACCAGAGAACTCGACCATGTTGGGGTCGCGGGTAATCAGGTTGACCGCGCCGCCGAAGGTATTCCTGCCGAAATAAGCCGACTGGGGCCCTTTGATGACCTCGACACGCTCAATGTCCATCAGCGAGAGCGAGGTGCCGCCGTTGAGCACATAAATACCGTCAATGAACAAGGCGCCGGTGGCAAAACTGGGTGAGAACTGCGCCGTGGTCAGTCCGCGGAACTGGAGCTGTGTGTTGTAGCGGCCGGGCTGCTGGTTACCCTGGTTCAGAAACTGGAAACCAGCGGTCTGATCACCGATGTTTTCGAGGTTACGCAAATCCGCGTTACTGATGTCGTCCGCGCTGAACGCGGTGATGGCGATCGGAATGTCCTGCAGGGACTCTTCACGCCGTCGTGCCGTTACCAGCACCTCTTCCGGTTCGTACTCGCCCACGGCATCGTCGTCATCCGAGTCTTGTGCGTAAATGGACGCGGCGGGCAGTATCAGTAAACCCAGCGCGCTGGAAATGGCTGCTGCGAGGAACGGTCGCTTCATAATCAAGACTCCCTTATCAAGACTGCTTGTGCAGTGAC
>WTJD01000153.1 GCA_011524975.1 Lysobacterales bacterium | reverse complement strand
GACACCAACCTAAAACTGCTGCGCTACCTTGAGGCCAACCCCGAGGCCAACCAGCGTGAGCTGGCTGAGTACCTGGGCGTGAGCCTGGGCAAAGCCAATTATTGCCTGAAGGCGCTGATCAACCGGGGTCAGGTGAAAGCCAGCAACTTTGTCAACAACAAGAACAAGCGCCAGTACCTGTACCTGCTCACCCCTAAAGGGTTCGAGGCCAAGGCGCGCATCACGGTGAGCTTTCTCAACCGCAAGATGCAGGAATACGAGGAGCTGAAAGTAGAGATCGCCCAGCTGCAGGAAGAGGTCAGGGAAAATGGCCAGGCCGATGTCTAGCCATCTGCAGCTGCCCGCGGGCGATCACAACGTGACTGCTGCCACCATGCTCAGCCACCGCGACCCCATCGGGGCGTTATGCATTACCTGGTAACGGGCGCCGCCGGTTTCATCGGCTTTCACCTGGCCCAACGCCTGCTGGGGCAGGGCCATACCGTCACCGGTATCGACAACCTGAACGACTATTACGACCCGGCGCTGAAACAAGACCGGCTGGAGATCCTGCAGGAGCAGGACCATTTCAGCTTTCACCGTATTGATATCGCCAACAAGGACGGCATCGATTACCTGTTTGACAACGTGGCCTTCGACCGCGTGGTCAACCTGGCGGCCCAGGCGGGCGTGCGCTATTCCATCGAAAACCCGATGGCGTACGTGGAATCGAACCTGGTGGGCTTCGTCAACCTGCTGGAGGCCTGCCGGCATCATGAGACCGCGCACCTGGTATACGCCAGCAGCAGCTCTGTTTATGGCCTGAATGCCAGGGTGCCCTTTAGCGAACACGCCATCGCCGACCACCCCGTTTCACTGTACGGGGCCACCAAGCGCGCCAACGAGCTGATGGCGCACAGCTACTCCAGCCTGTATGGCCTGCCCACCACCGGCCTGCGCTTTTTTACGGTGTACGGGCCCTGGGGACGGCCGGATATGGCTTATATGCTGTTTACCAGGGCGATACTCGAAGATGAGCCGATCAAGGTCTTCAACTATGGCAAGCACAACCGCGATTTCACCTATGTGGATGACATCGTAGAGGGCGTGATCAACGCGGCCGAGCATATCCCGGCGGGCAACCCGGACTGGGCGCCGAAAGACCCCGACCCCAGCAGCAGCCCGGCGCCCTTCAGGGTGTACAACATAGGCAATAACAGCCCGGTGAAGCTGGAAGATTTCATCCTGGCCATGGAAAACGCCCTGGGCAAAAAAGCCATCCGCGAAGAGCTGCCGCTGCAGCCGGGCGATGTGCCCGACACCTGGGCCGACTGCGGTGATCTGGAAAAAGACTTTGGCTACACACCCTCCACCCCGGTGGGGGAGGGTATTGATAAATTCATCGCCTGGTACCGCGAATACTATGACGTCTAGATTGAGTGACCAGTCACGAGTCAGTAGTTGCGGCGCTTCTGTGGGATCGAGATTTGGCTCGCGAAGGCGGAAGAATCAGGTATCAGAGAGTTTGCCGAGAATTCGCTTTTTGACCTCTTCCCAGGTCAAGCCTTCGCGTGGGTTCTCTCTAAACTTAGCCAACCGCTCTTCGAGAATTTCCTTATGCCAATCAGGCACCGGTATCTCTTCCGGCGACTGCGCAATGAAATCCCACAGGGCCTGCACATAGGCAATGCGCTCGTCGGTTGACAAGGCTTTGAATTCTCCAGGGATCTCGGGAATGGTGGAACTCATGTGCACAGTATACCTCCGATGCGGAAATCCGCGATGAAGCAAGCATGGAATGAACATGCTACGCACACTACGACGGCCCACAATCGGCAAATGACTCAACGTCTTGTAGGAGCGGCACGCCCTGAGCTCGCGATTGAGCGCATCAGCGATGAAATGAATGTCACGATGAGTCCAGAAATCGAAAAGAGCCACCCACTAGTCCCTAGTTCCTTGTCCCTGGTCCCTAAACGACTCCGATAAACGAAAACTAAAAACATGAACCCATCGACCACCCACCCGAACACACCACAACGCATCCTGATCACCGGCGGCGCCGGCTTCCTCGGCAGCCACCTCTGCGACCGCCTGCTGAATGAAGGCCACGATGTGCTCTGCGTGGACAACTTCTACACCTCCACCCGGCGCAACATCACGCACCTGTTGGAGCACCCCAATTTCGAGCTGATGCGGCATGATGTGACCTTCCCGCTGTACGTGGAGGTGGACCAGATCTACAACATGGCCTGCCCGGCCTCGCCCATCCACTACCAGCGCGACCCGGTGCAGACCACCAAGACCTCGGTGCATGGCGCCATTAACATGCTGGGCCTGGCCAAGCGCACAGGCGCCAAGATACTGCAGGCCTCGACCTCCGAGGTGTACGGCGACCCGGAAGTGCACCCGCAGCCGGAAGCCTACTGGGGCAATGTGAACCCCATCGGTATTCGATCCTGCTACGACGAGGGCAAGCGCTGCGCGGAGACGCTGTTTTTCGACTACCACCGCCAACAGAAAACCCGCATCAAGGTGGCGCGCATCTTTAACACCTACGGCCCGCGCATGCTGCCGGACGACGGCCGGGTGGTGTCAAACTTCATCGTGCAGGCGCTTAAAGGGCAGGACATCACCATTTACGGCGATGGCAGCCAGACACGGTCTTTCTGCTACGTGGACGACCTGGTCGAAGGCCTGATTAGACTGATGAATTCACC
>WTJD01000122.1 GCA_011524975.1 Lysobacterales bacterium | reverse complement strand
CGTTCAGAACCGACCCGGGTCAATGGCTGGCGCGTCATTGGCGTTTACTCCCATGTAATTCCTGCAGGCTGTGCACTTCCACCTCACGTTCGTGATCGATGGCCTGCAATGTGGCCCACCCGCGCGGGATCGTCGTTGTGTAGGGCAATTTGCGCTGCAGGGCCTCGCGACGAATAGAGAAAGAGTCCTTGATCGCGGCGCGGCCTTCTGTGGTGTTGATAATGAAACTGATCTCATCGTTTTTCATGGCATCCACGATATGCGGTCGGCCCTCTGTGACTTTGTTGATCTGCTCACAGTAGAAGCCTTGCGCCCGCAAGTGCCTGCAGGTGCCCCCGGTGGCGATCAAGGTATAACCCCGTTCGAGCAGGTCCTCCGCCAGCGGCACCAGGGCGTCCTTGTCCGCGTCGCGCACGCTCAAAAACGCGGAACCAGGCACGGGTATGCCCTGGCCTGCGCCTTTCATCGCGCGGGCGCACGCCGCGCCGAAGTTGGCGCCAACGCCCATGACTTCGCCCGTTGAACGCATCTCCGGACCCAGGATGGGATCCACACCTGGAAATTTCATAAACGGGAAGACCACTTCTTTCACCGAATAAAATTCCGGGACGGGCTCTTCCGTAACGCCCTGCTCCGCCAGGCTGATACCGGCCATGGCACGGGCGGCGACGGAGGCCAGTGGCACGCCGGTGGCTTTGGACACGAAGGGTACGGTCCGGGATGCTCGCGGATTGACCTCCAGCACAAACACCTCTTCGCCGCGTATGGCGAACTGGGCGTTCATTAACCCGATGACACCGAGTTCCAGCGCCATCAAACGCATCTGGTGGCGCAACTCGTCCTGCATGTCCTGGCTCAGTGAGTACGGCGGAATGGAGCAGGCAGAGTCGCCCGAGTGAACGCCGGCCTGCTCGATGTGCTCCATGATGCCCCCGATCAGAACATCCTTGCCATCGCAAATGGCATCCACGTCAACTTCGGTGGCGTGATCGAGAAAGCGGTCCAGCAAAACCGGCGAGTCATTCGAAACCTTGACCGCGTCGCGCATGTACCGGCGCAGTTCGGTTTCGCCATGCACGATATCCATGGCGCGCCCGCCCAGCACATATGAGGGCCTGACCACCAGCGGATAACCGATCTCCTCGGCCAGCATGATGGCCTGATCCACACTGCTGGCCGTGCGGTTAGGCGGCTGTTTCAGATCGAGCGTGTGCAGCAGTTGCTGAAACCGCTCGCGGTCCTCGGCAAGGTCAATGGAATCGGGCGAGGTGCCGATGATGGGAACGCCTGCCGCCTCCAGCGGCCGGGCCAGCTTCAGGGGCGTTTGCCCGCCGTACTGGACGATGACGCCGTGCGGCTTCTCCACGTGCACGATCTCCAGCACGTCTTCAAGCGTCAACGGCTCGAAATAGAGGCGGTCCGAGGTATCGAAATCGGTGGACACCGTCTCCGGGTTGCAGTTGACCATGATGGTCTCGAAACCCTCGGAACGCAGAGAAAGGGCAGCATGCACGCAGCAATAATCGAACTCGATCCCCTGTCCGATCCGGTTGGGGCCGCCGCCGAGCACGATAATCTTCTTGCGCTCACTGGGCTCGGCCTCGCAATGCTGCTCGTAGGTGGAGTACATGTAGGCGGTGCTGGTGGCGAATTCGGCAGCGCAGGTATCCACTCGCTTGTACACGGGCCTGATGCCCATGGCGTGACGAATACCGAGCACGGCGCGCTCATCCGTGCCCATCAGCTGCGCCAGTCTGCGGTCGGAAAACCCTTTGCGTTTCAGCGACAGCAGCTTGTCCGCGCCCAGCGTGTCCGGGCTGCAGCCCAGCAGCAGGGACTCTTCCGCCACCAGGTCTTCCAACTGGGCCAGAAACCACGGGTCGATACCGGTGAACTGTTGAATCTCCTCCAGGGTCAACCCCTCGCGGAAACCTTCAGCCACATACAACAGGCGCTCGGGGCCGGTGTGATGAAGCTCCTGCAAAAGCAACTCCCGACGACGGTCCGGATCGCTCTCTTCCAATACCGGGTTGAGACCGTCGCGACCGGTTTCCAGGCTGCGCAGCGCCTTTTGCAGAGACTCCTGGAATGTTCGGCCGATCGCCATGGCCTCGCCCACCGATTTCATCTGGGTGGTCAGCCTGGCATCCGCCGCGGGGAATTTCTCAAAGGCAAAACGGGGGATCTTGGTCACAACGTAGTCGATGGCCGGCTCGAAGGACGCCGGCGTGGCGCCACCGGTGATTTCATTACGCAGCTCATCCAGCGTAAAGCCGACCGCCAGCTTTGCGGCCACCTTGGCAATGGGAAAGCCGGTGGCCTTGGAAGCCAGCGCGGAGGACCGCGAAACGCGCGGATTCATCTCGATGACCACCACGCGGCCGTCTTCCGGATTAACGGCGAACTGGACATTGGAGCCGCCCGTGTCCACGCCGATTTTACGAAGGACGGCAATCGAGGCATCCCGCAGCCGCTGGTACTCCTTGTCGGTCAGCGTCAGCGCCGGCGCCACCGTGATGGAGTCGCCCGTGTGCACGCCCATGGGGTCGACGTTTTCAATGGAACAGACGATGATGCAGTTATCGACCCGGTCGCGCACCACCTCCATTTCGAATTCTTTCCAGCCAAGCACCGACTCCTCGAGCAGTACCTCGGTGGTCGGTGACATCTCGAGGCCACGGGTGACGATCTCGACGTACTCTTCGCGGTTGTAGGCAATGCCACCCCCGGTCCCGCCCAGGGTAAAGGAAGGCCTGATGATGGTGGGAAAGCCAACCCGCGGCTGCATTTCCAGCGCCTCTTCGAGGCTGTGTGCGATCTCGGCGGTCGGCACATCCAGACCGATGTCCACCATGGCGTCGCGGAACTGCTCGCGATCCTCCGCCATGTCGATCGCCGCCCGATCCGCGCCAATCATTTCCACGTTGAACTTTTCCAGCACACCCTGCTTGGCCAGCGTCAGCGCGCAATTCAGGCCGGTCTGTCCACCCATGGTGGGGAGCAGAGCGTCCGGGCGCTCTTTCTCGATGATGCGCGCGACGGTTTGCCACTCGATCGGCTCGATGTACACCACATCGGCGGTTTCCGGGTCGGTCATGATGGTGGCCGGGTTGGAGTTGACCAGGATGACCCGGTAGCCCTCCTCGCGCAGCGCCTTGCAGGCTTGCGCCCCGGAATAGTCGAACTCGCAGGCCTGGCCGATGACGATGGGGCCCGCGCCGATGATCAGGATGCTGTTGATGTCGGTTCTTTTTGGCATATCGCGTTACCCCCTGCTGCCCGAGATCATGTCGATGAAACGGTCGAACAAAGGGCCAATGTCATGCGGCCCGGGACTGGCTTCGGGGTGCCCCTGGAAGCCGAAAGCCGGTGTGTCCTGCAGTTCGATGCCCTGAAGCGACCCGTCGAACAAGGATCGATGCGTGGCGCGAACGCCCTCAGGCAGCGTGTCTTCATCCACCGAGAAACCATGATTCTGGCTGGTGATGTAGACGCGCTGGTCTCCAAGATCCTGCACCGGATGATTGGCGCCATGATGGCCGAACTTCATCTTGACCGTGCTGGCGCCGGCTGCCAGGGCCAGTAGCTGGTGACCCAGGCAAATACCGAACACGGGCAAGCGTGTATCCAGGATTTCCCGTATCGCCTCGATGGCATAGGTGCATGGCTCGGGGTCGCCCGGTCCGTTGGAGAGAAACACGCCATCCGGATTCATTCCCAGCACCTTGGCCGCCGGCGTTTGCGCCGGTACCACCGTGATCCGGCAGCCGCGGTCGGCAAGCATGCGCAGGATATTTCGCTTGACGCCGAAGTCGTAGGCCACCACGTGGTACTTTCCGTCGGGCTTTGCCGCTTCGCACTCATCGAGGCTCCACGTTCCTTCCGTCCACTCATAGACATCCCGGGTAGTGACCACGCTGGCCAGATCCTGGCCCTGCATGCCCGGAAAAGCCCGGGCAGCTTCCAGTGCGGCATGCTCATCACATTCAGCGCCCGCCATCAGGCAGCCGCCCTGGGCGCCTTTGTCCCGGAGAATTCGGGTCAACGCGCGCGTATCTATATCGCTGATCGCGACGATCCCGTGACGCGCAAGGTATTCAGGCAGACCTTCTTCACTGCGCCAGTTGCTCAGCAGCATCGGAAGATCGCGGATGATCAGCCCGGCGGCCATGGGTGCGCTGGATTCTTCATCAGCGGCGTTGCAACCGGTATTGCCGATATGAGGAAATGTGAGGGTCACCAGTTGCCTGGCATACGACGGGTCGGTGAGAATTTCCTGGTAACCGGTCATCGCGGTGTTGAATACCACCTCACCGCTGGTCTTACCTTCTGCGCCGATGCTGCGGCCATGAAAGACGGTTCCGTCTTCCAGCGCCAGAACCGCTTTTTGCGTCAAAGCCCTGCCTCCAGATATGCGAAACGGGAAAGCCGAATCGGCCTTTCCCGCTTAGACCAGGTCATGCTTCGATAACCTGGGTGGTTCTCGTTACCGCTCGCCCGACCCGGCGGCGTTTTGATGTTCTAAGCGGCTGGATTTTACTTGATCGCGACCGCCCAAGTCTAACCTTGCCGGCGAAATCCCATGCCCGGCCCCTAGCGCCCGGCCAGGGCCTCCTCGCGGTAGTCGTTCAGGTTGCCCAGGATGACGAACGGATCATCGAATATCGGGTCCCTGAGCATCTCCATGAACGCTTCGCGTGACGGATGCCCAGGCTCCCAAGGGCACTTCTCCAGATACTCGGCATGCGGCCAGGTGCCCCAGTCAAGCATTTTTGAGAAATAAGCATGGTCTGCACCCAACTCGCGGGAGAGTTCCACAAAAGCCGGCATTTCGCGAAAGTTGTCGGCCTGCGCCACGAAATCGAAACGCATGTATTTGACTTCGCCTTTGGAGCGCAGCTCGCCCATGCGACGGCAGTTCTCGAGCAAGGTTGCCCAGTGCCCGCCGCGACGGGTGATGTTGTAGGTCTCCTCCGTGGCCGCATCAAAAGAGATCAGGATAGTGGACACGTTGTTGTGCAGTTTCTTCATCCGCTCCCAGTTGCGTGGCGTCAACAGTACACCGTTGGTTTGCAACGCCACCTTCATGTTGGGGTGCTGCTCGCCGTCCAGCGTGTACAGCAACTCACGATAGGCACGGCTGGCAAAAGGGTCGCCTGAACCGGTAATGGACAGCTCGAACTCGCCCTCATAACCGCCGTCCAGGTAAGGCTCCAAAAGGCGTTGCTGCAATTGCGCGGCCTGCTCGTATTGGGGCCCTTCCTTGTGAATGATGCGCTCGGTCCGACAAGACGGACAAAAGAGGTTGCAGGACCGGTCACTGACGAGGTTCAGAAAAATCGGCGGATTGTCGATCTTCGTCCTGCGCTCACGCACGGCCTCGCCGTAGACCGGATGCTGCTCGGCTTCCTCGATGCTGGGCAGACGCCCGTCCATGATCACCGGGCAGCGGTCGTGCCGACAATAACGAAAACTGCCGTCATAGATGCTCTCTCGCACCTTCTGCATGGCGTGACCATTCCACATCTCATCCAGTGACTGGCTCTTGATGTTACCCATGGTGGTCGGCAGCCATGATGAACAGCATGCGAATGCCGCGCCGTTGGGTTCCAGGTCCAGCTGCCGAAAGGGGTTACGGCAAAAACGGCCCTTGAGATTCGCTTTGCGCGCGCCGCCGCTGGGTTCATCGACCGCCCCAGGCCCAGGCGCTTTACGAAATCGGTTGGAAAAACGCTCCCAATACCTGCGCAACCACCAGGTGGCTCGGGTGGGCAGGTTTCGAAGCTCTGAATGCTGGCTGGTGGGGTTCATGGGGGTATTCTACCTTGGGGCGCCGCGGTTCACTGCCGGTCTGGGCTGCAAGTGCCCGCCAGGCGCCAGAACCCGGCCTCAACCGGAGAGGGCTTTCTCAAGAGGTCATTCTGTCAAAAAAATCACGAACGCCATCCAGCCAGGAAGAGGAGCGCGGATTGTGTTCCGTGCTGCTCGACTGGTAGGACGCTTCAAACTGCCTGAGCATGTCTTTTTGCTCTCGCGTGAGCTTGACCGGGGTCTCCACCACCACCCGGCACAGGAGATCACCCTGACGCGAGCTGCGCACAGACCGAACGCCTTTGCCGCGCAATCGAAACAGCTTGCCGGTCTGAGTCTCTGAGGGAATCTTGAGTTTCACGTTGCCGCTCAGCGTGGGTATCGTCAGTTCCCCGCCCAACGCTGCGGTCGAAAACAGCACGGGCACTTCGCAGTACAGGTCGTCACCATCGCGCTCGAACAGGCGATGGGGGCGCACGCGGACCTCCACGTACAGATCGCCCGGCGTGGAACCCTGCATGCCGGCTTCACCCTCGCCCGCCAAGCGAATACGGTCACCCGTGTCCACGCCCGCGGGAATCTTGACGGACAGGGTACGTGTCTCCCGGACGCGTCCCTGGCCGTTACAGGAGGTGCACGGGTTGCTGATGCGCTGACCGCGGCCCTGACAGGCCGGGCAGGTCTGCTGGACCGAGAAGATGCCCTGCTGCATACGTACCTGGCCCGCTCCGCCACAGGTGGTACAGGTTTCCTTCTTTTTGTCCTGGGCGCCGGTGCCGTCGCACTCTTTGCACTGGCCCAGCGTAGGGACGCGGATCTCGCGCGTCACGCCCGCGACGGCTTCTTCGAGGTCGAGCTCCATCGCATAGCGCAGGTCTGCGCCACGCTGCTGCGCCCGCCCAGCGCGCCGGCCGCCGCCGAAAATGTCACCGAAAATGTCGCCGAAAATATCCCCGACATCGCCATGGAACCCGCCAGCGCCCGGGCCGCCGCCGCCCATGGAGCCATCCACGGCGGCATGGCCATACTGATCGTAAGCGGCACGTTTGCGGTCGTCGCTGAGGACTTCGTAGGCTTCTTTCGCTTCTTTGAATTTGTCCTGCGCGGTGTCGTCATCCGGGTTGCGGTCCGGATGAAATTTCATGGCCAGCCGTCGATAAGCCTTTTTCAGCTCATCGGCTGTCGCACTGCGCTCGACACCGAGCACTTCATAGTAGTCACGCTTCGCCATGAAACTAACAGTCTTCCGCCCTGCAAACCTGCCCTCTATTTATGGTTGGGCCTGGCCCAATTCAAGCACGAATCAACAACTTCGGCACTGTTCAGCCAACATCCAGCATCTCCAGCCCGGGCCGTTGGGACCGCCCCGCGAAATCCAGGGCCCTTGCCAGATCAAGCCGCAGGTCCTGTGCTTGCTCGATACCGACCGACAGCCTGACCAGCCCCGATGAGATGCCCGCTCGCTCACGGGCCTGCGTGGTCATGGAGGCATGCGTCATGGTGGCCGGATGGCACACCAGGCTTTCCACACCGCCCAGCGATTCAGCCAGCGTAAAGAGCCGTAGTTGATGCACCAGGGCGGCCACGGCGGCTTGCCCACCGTTTAATTCGAAACTCAACATGGAACCGAACCCCAGCTGCTGACGGGTGGCGATTGCGTGGTCGGGGTGACTGGGCAGCCCCGGATAATGCAGACGGCGAACAAGCTCGGACCCGGCCAGTAGATCAACCACCGCCTGCGTGTTCTCTTGATGCGCGCGCAGCCGGGCATGCAGCGTCCGCAGGCCGCGCTGGCTCATGTAGCTATCGAACGGGGAGCCGGTCAGGCCAAGACAGTTGGCCCACCAGGCCAGTTCGTCAGCCAGATCCTGGTCGCCCGCCACGACCGCGCCGCCGACGACATCACTGTGTCCATTGATGAACTTGGTGGTGGAGTGCAGCACGAGGTCGGCGCCGAGGGTCAGCGGCTTTTGTAAGGCCGGTGAGAGAAAAGTGTTGTCGACCACCAGCAGGGCTTTATGCCGGCGGGCCACTGCCGCCACGGCTGCGATATCGGTGATCCTCAGCAATGGATTGCTCGGGGTTTCTACCCAAATCATCCGGGGCGAAGCGGCGTGACATGCCGCCTCCAGCGCGCCCTCGCGGGTAAAGTCGACGAACTGTGCCTCGAACTGCCCTTTACCGGCCAGGCGGGAAAAGAGCCGGTGGCAACCACCGTAACAGTTATGCGGAACGATCAGCCGGTCTCCCGGATTAAGCAACGTGGTGATGAGTGTGACCGCCGACATGCCGGACCCGGTGACCACCGCGGCTGCACCTCGCTCCAACTCCGCCAGCGTGGCCCCGAACTGATCACGGTTGGGGTTGGCCGTTCTCGAATAGTCATAGCGTCCCGGCTCACCGAGCGCCTCGAAAGCGTAGTTGGAGGACAGGTACAGGGGCGGCATGACGGCGCCATGCGCCGTGTCGCTCTTGATGCCTGATCTGACCGCGCGGGTCTCATCGCCCGGCGCGAGTCCGCGTTCAACAGCTGGAAAGGGTTTCATGATCGCTATCGTCTCCACGTGTTGGTAAAAACCACTCACTGGAAACTCCGCGATCTCGGGGAATCATCGGGACCATCACGTGTGCGCTTCCCAATCACTCATTTTTCGGTAGTCAGCTGACACCGCAGGAGTTGGCACCTGTTACGAGGTGGTTAGCCCCGAAGGTTGCCCCGGCGTCAAAGGGCCTGTCCCTCAGCCGGTCTCAATGAGTTTGGTTAAAAGTGTAGCGGACCCAGAACTCATGTCAATCGAACTCATGTCAATCGAGTTCATGTGAATTGGGGCCATGTCAATGCATGGATCGAAGTCCATGTAGCCATGTGCACGGCGCGGGCGCGCGCCATGCGGGAGATGTCAGGGCGCGACGCTGGTGTTGAGCGTCGCCAGGCAATCGGGACAGGCGTCGTGATTCACTTCGCCGGTGAATTCCTGGCCCTGTGCTTCAAGGCTCGCCAGCATGTCCTCGATGTTTACCCACTCACCGTCGGGTGTCTTGACCTTCTTGCACCAGCTGCACATGTCGAACGCGTCATCCTCAGCCCCACCCTGAGCCGCGGTGAGATTGATTTTGTTTTTAAGGTCTTCGGTCTCAAGGATGCGGTTTCTGAATTCGTAAACGCTCCTGCGGCGGTCCCAGGCAATTTTCATTTGATGAAAGCGTTTTTGCTCGGGTGAATCGCAGCGATAATGCAGCCTGGCGGGCTGACCCGTGGACCGGACGTGATCCATCAACTGTTCATACAGCTTGCGGACTTCGGCGCATTTAACGTATTCAGTCCAGTGGTGACCCACCACATTCTTGGTGTCGATGTCCCAGCCATTATCCCTGGCGAATGAAAGCCAGGTCTCGCTGACGTCAACGATGTCTCCGCTTTGGCTGACCCAATGTGAAAATTCGGGATGCATGTCCATGATAAGCTTCAGTTATTCAAGCATGAACCGTATCAGAGTATATGCCTTTGTTCGACAAAATGCGATCAAGCCCATCACCATGTTCAACGCTACTGCCGGGCAGACGGCCTTGACCTGGGAGCGGTCACCCAAGGCGCATCGAAAGGTGCAACCGCGTACTTCGGCCTCGCCATGAACTATCAGCTCATTGCTGAATCCGTGATGGTCGGCCACTTCCTTTTTGTGCTGTTTGTGGTTTTTGGCCTGGTATTGATCGTGGCTGGCGGTATCAGGCGATGGCAGTGGGTACGGCACAAAGTCTTTCGCGTAGCCCACTTGAGCGCGATCCTCATTGTGGTTCTGCAATCCTGGCTGGGAATGGTCTGCCCACTGACCTCCATTGAAAACTGGGCCAGAAATGCGGCCGGTGGACAGCCCTATGACGGTGGATTTATCGCCCACTGGGTGGAGCGCTTGCTCTATTTCGACGCGCCTGGCTGGGTATTTGGCGTGGCCTACACCCTGTTTGGAGCCGCTGTTGTCGCTGCCTGGTTTTTGGTGCCGCCCAAAAGCCGTCGCGCAAAGACCGACTAAAATCCAGGCCTTTACCACATCGCGATCGGCCGCCGTTGCGGCCCTGCGCTGATA
>WTJD01000070.1 GCA_011524975.1 Lysobacterales bacterium | reverse complement strand
GCTGAGCCTGGGCAGCACGGTGCTGATTCACCTGGTCACGTTGCCGACCGAGTTCGATGCCAGCTTTGGCCGGGCCATGCCCATACTGGAGGCGGGCGAGTACCTGCACGAGCCGGATTACCCGCATGCGCGGAGGCTGTTGCGCGCCGCCGCGTTGACCTACGTTTCGGCCTCTTTGATGAGCCTGCTCAACATTGCGCGCTGGTGGGCCATATTGCGCCGTTAGGATCTGCCTTTTAAACTGCTTTGCCAATGGTCGATAACGTTCACATACTCAGCGACAGGCCCTCCCTGGTCAGCCAGATCCTGGCTGAGATCAGGGATGAGGCGGTCCAGAAAGACAGCATGCGCTTCCGGCGCAATCTGGAGCGCATGGGCGAGATCATGGCGCTGGAAATCAGCAAGGTGCTGGAGTGGGAAGAGCGCGCCGTGCGCACCCCACTGGGCGAGGCGCGTTGCCTGCGCTTACGCCGGCAGCCGGTGCTGGCCAATATCCTGCGCGCCGGGCTGCCTCTGCACCAGGGCCTGCTGAACTACTTTGACCATGCCGAGAACGCGTTCATTTCGGCCTATCGCAAGCACGAGGAAGACTCGGATGCTTTCGAGGTGGAAATTGAGTACCTTTCCAGCCCCCCGGTTTCGGGAAAGACCGTCATTCTATGCGACCCCATGCTGGCCACGGGAACATCCATGGTGCTGGCCTGGAAAGCGCTGGTGGAGCAGCGTGGCGAGCCGGCGGACCTGCACGTTGCTTCGGTCATCGCCAGCGACGAGGGTCTGGCGCTGGTTCGTGATCATCTGCCCGATGACACGAAATTCTGGCTCGGCGCGGTCGATCACGAACTGACGCCCAGAAAATACATTGTCCCGGGGCTGGGTGACGCCGGCGATCTAGCCTACGGCGCCAAGGACTAAAGCCCGCATACCGCACCGGTCGATCTTGGGTTTCCATATTCGAGTTCTGTGATTGAGCCAAATGCTGGAGTTATCGATAGAATGTATAGGCCGCAGATGACGCAAAACCCAAGATCTATCCCGGCCCTGGCTGGTTCATGCACGCTTGGACTTGGGCTTCCCTCAATACATAGCTACGGCTATGCATTTCAGTCCAGCCCAGCATCCAACCGCACCTGCCCTTCGCCAGGTCACGGGATACCGGCACGATATGCGGGCTAGCCCGCATACCGCACCAGTCCTTCGCCAGGTCACGAGATACCGGCACGATATGCAGGCTAGTTTCTGATGGGTCGCTATCGCAGCCTGGCAGGCGTTATTGCTGCCATGGGCATTGTCAACCTGGTCTACGGCATCACCTTCCCGCTGCTGGCGCTGGTCCTGGACAGTCAGCAGGTCAGCAAAACCCTGATCGGCCTGAGCACCATGACCCAGGCCGCGTCAATTTTTCTGGTGGCGCCGCTGGCTCCGAGGCTTTTACAAAGACTGCCGGCCGGTCAGCTCATGCAGTATTCAGCGATCCTGCTGGCTGCGCTGTTCCTGCTGGCCGGGGCTTTCCAGAACGTGTATTTCTGGTTTCCGCTGCGCTTCGTGCTGGGCGCACTCAACGCACTTTTGTGGATAGCCAGCGAGGCGCTGATCAACGAGCTTGCCCCGGATCACCGCCGGGGCCGAGTTATCTCGTTTTACAGTTCAGTGGGCGCGGCTGGATTTGCCCTCGGGCCGCTGCTGCTTATTTTGACCGGCTCTGAGGGCATGTTGCCATTTGTGGCCACCAGTATCATGGTATTGCTTTCCGCGGCGCCCCTGTTTGTCGTGCGGCACCCGGAGCGGGTGGCCCAACCGGGCAAGCCAGCAGGGTTCTGGACCATCTTCATGCTGGCGCCCACGATCATGCTGGCCAATTTCGCTTACTCGGCCGCGGCGGAGTCGATCATCACCTTTTTCCCGCTGTTCGGGATTCATTTCGGGCTGAGCCAGTCTTTTGCGCTGGGCCTGATGACACTGGTAGGCGCCGGCAGCATGATCCTCATACTGCCCCTGGGCTGGGTGGCCGACCGGGTCGATAAAATGGGCATGTTGAGCCTGATCATTCTGTTGACCATGGTCGGGCTTCTGCTGATGCCCATGATGGTGCAAAAAACCGCGCTTGCCCCGTTGTTTTTTTTCCTGTTCGGGGGCGTGGAAGGGATGATTTACGCGCTCGGGGTTACCCTGGTGGGGGAACGCTTCAAGGGCGCCATGCTGGCCGGGGCGAGCACCGTCTTCACCACGTTTTGGGGGGCGGGAACGGTGACCGGGCCTTTGCTGGTCGGCGCGGGCATGGATGTGTTCGGCGCCGGTGCCATGGCCATGGTCATTTTCCTGATTTTTGCGGTCTACCTGCCGTTGCCGGTCCGAGCCTGGCTCAAGAACCGCCGGATTCCAGAGGGAGAAGGCGCGTGACAGGTATCTGGTCCGGAGCTAGGGCGAGACGGGTCGATATCGACTTGTTGCGCGCTGTTGCCGTCCTTTCGGTCCTGTTTTTTCACTTCGATGTACCGGGTTTTTCCGGCGGTTTTCTCGGGGTGGACATTTTCTTTGTGATTTCCGGTTACCTCATCAGCCTGCACATCCAGCAACAACTGCAGCAGGGGCGTTTCAGCTACCGCATGTTCTACCTGCGGCGCATTCGTCGACTTTTTCCGGCCATGATCGCCACCCTGGCGCTCAGCAGCGTCGCGGCGGTGTTCATCCTGCCACGTGG
>WTJD01000016.1 GCA_011524975.1 Lysobacterales bacterium | reverse complement strand
TTCTATGATGACGGGGCTTTCGTCTTCATCTTCGTGACTGCGGATAACGTTGACGCCATACACCTGATGTGGATCCGGCAGCTCATTGTCCGGGCTGCTTTGGATGCGATTTTCAATCACATCATCGATCACCTCATCGATAAACACGCCAACCGACTCATTATTCATTGAGGTGAGAATGTCGCGCGTGAGATTGCTCAGGATATTGCGCGCTTCTTTTTCGACCAGCTGCTGAATGTCCTGCAGGCCAGCGTGGTACACCTGGTTGGCATTTTGGGACACCTCGGCCATCTTCTTGCTGTAGCGTTGGATTTTTTCTTCCACGTCCTGCAGTTCGGAGGGTTCCGCCTTGCCCTCCGCGATCAGCTGTTTGAATTGTTCAGGCGATATCGGCTGCCCCTCCCTGACCGGGAAAATGGCGGTCTGCGCGTATGGGCCTGTTTGCAACTGGACAAGCGTCAATCCGTTTTCGTGCAGTTCTGTTTCCAAAGGCCCGGTAATATCCTGGATTTGCTGTTGGGCCTGCTCTTTGATGGCCTGCCGTCTGGATTTCATCGTGTCGGTGTTAAGCGCTTCGGCCATCTGGTGCTTGATGAAATCGGCGAGGTCTCTCATCATGCGGCGGAATATGGGGGCCTGACCCGCTTCGAGCGTAATCAGGCGCGGCCGATCGGGTTGAGTGAAGTTGTGGACATAGCACCGATCCAGTTTTCTTCGGGCTTTAGGTTTCAGTTCCCGCAGCAAGGAGTGAACCATGGTCATGCGGCCCGTCCCGCTCAATCCCCTGACATAGACATTTTGCCCCGGGGCATCACATTCCACACCAAATCGCATGGCTTCCAGCGCAATGGGTTGGCCGACGATGCCCCTGGCCGGGTCTACTTCGGTGGTGCTCTTGAAAGGCAATTGGTTTTCATCCACGCGCCATCTGAGCTGGTCTGTTTTGAGCTTTCCGGGGAGTTTCACGACAGGCTCCATTCCTTTCGAAGACATCATTATAGATTTGCGTGACCCATGCTTCAGACCGGATCGCTGCCAGCGAGTCCATATCGCTCGGCAAATTGCATGAACTGTCGCGCCGTCGGCCCGGGGATTTCCAGCATGGGCAAATGGCCGACGTTTTCCTGGATGATCACTTCACCCTGGCGGATTTCATTTCGGAGCCGGTCAGCGCCAGATACATGCACGGCCCGATCTTTATCGCCCCACTGAATCAGAATGGGGATATCCAGTTCCTGGATGATGGCCTCCAGCGGGGGGGTGCTGGCATGGACAGCGGTAAACATGCGCTGCGACGCCCTGGAACGGCGAATGGCGCGTTGCATGTAATGAGTTTTGAGTGGGCGAGGCAGGTAAGGTGGATTGGAGAACATCGGGCGGAAGACTTTATGTTCGAAATCAGCGGGTGATGAAATAGACAGTGGATTCGATTGTCCGGTATCGATGTTGGTCAACAATTCTCCGGGTTCGCAGTCTTCCACCCCAAGCGGTGCAAGAAGCCACAGGCCAGTGACGCTCTCCGGGAATCTCTGCGCGAATCGTGAAGCGATCCATCCGCCCATTGAACTCCCTGCCATGACACAGGGCCCGACGTCGAGCTGATTCAGCCATTCCCACAAGCGATCGACCTGATCGTCGATGGAGAAGGGCAGCGCATGACCAGGGTCACTGCTACCGAAACCGATGAGGTCAGGCGCGATGATCTCAAACCTGTCCTTGATAATGGGTGATACGCGTTGCCAGTTGTCGGCATCGGCGCCAAACCCATGAATGGTCACAAGCGTGACGCCTCGTCCGCCGCGGAGAAAATGCCATCGCAAGCCGTCTGCGGAGACGTTGAATGAACGTAGTCCGGAGGCTTTGCGGCCCACCCAAAGAAGCATTCGAGCCCAAGGGCCGGGCAGCAAGAACCAGCTGAGAACGCCGACAGCGACGGCGGTGAGGATCAGAATAAGGAAGTGTTCGCCCATGGGGATTATGATAGTGCTTTGTCTTGGAGCGGGTGAACCGTATGTATCGTCCATTGATCGCATTGCTGACGTTGATCATCTCTTTGAGCGTGTCAGCAGATGACGGGTGTTTCCCTGATGATGTGCTGCCGGAAAATATGTTTCCGGTACTGGAGTTCGTCACCAATAAAGGGATCATAGAGGTAGAACTCAACCGTAACAGAGCCCCTGCCACGGTGAACAACTTTCTCAGATACGTTTTGGACGGACACTATGAAAACACCATTTTTCACCGCGTGATTGCTGAATTTGTTGTTCAGGGTGGGGGGTATACCCCTGAGTTTGTCGAGAAACCGGTTCGCGAACCCGTATTGAACGAGTCAGGAAACGGGCTGCCCAACCGGTCTGGCTCCATCGCCATGGCCCGATACAACGATCCGCATTCCGCGACCAGTCAGTTCTTTTTCAACATGAACAACAATGAGTCGTTGAACCCGAACCCCCGCAGCTGGGGTTACACGGTTTTTGGCGACGTCATCGGTGGATTCGAAGTCCTGGAGCAGATCGCGGCGGTTGAGACCGGTTACAGCGAGGGTCTGGACGCGCCGGACGTTCCCCTGGAGCCGATTGTGCTGCAGGATGTTCGGGTCAAGGAATAGAACGGGGCGGGAAGAGGCTTCGGCCTCGTTTATCGAGCACAGCTGACGGATGGGTTGGGGAGAAGTTTTTGCGCTCGGCGCCGCACTGGCCTGGGCCTACGC
>WTJD01000159.1 GCA_011524975.1 Lysobacterales bacterium | reverse complement strand
GCGCATCATCACGGTGAACGCCGAGGCGTAGTGTTCACAGAACCCACTGCGGGTTTGGAAAAGAAATTCATCCACTGAGTGGCGGCTGAGGAGTTCCGGGTTCAGGGTGTAGCGGAATTCCTCCTGATTGAACCAGCGCAGCACCCGACTGATCAGTTGGATATCGTCGGGCGTTTCCTCACGCCAGGATCGCATCATCTCCAGTGTCCGGGGGTTGAAATCGGCGGGCAGTTCGAGCGCGGCCCTGCGAAAGGCGGATCTCAATGTCGGGGAATCGACAAAATCGGGATCTGACGCCATGTCGTAGCTGACCAGCTTAGTGATGGGGTGCGTGCTGGTCAGCTGGTAGTCCATCTCCATCCTGGTGCCCCGGGGGCGCATGGCGGGATAGTCGAGCGCGAATATCCAGCGTTGTTCATGCGGCTCGAGTTGCACCCGGTAACGCCATTGGGCGTTTTCCAGCCGTGGTTGAATATTGGCGGGATAGCTGCGGTCCAGGTAGTCAGACGCCCAGGTTTGCCCGTCGAATTTCCAGAAGACCGGTCCGCGCCAGTACAGTTCGCTTTGGCTGGGCAGGTTGCTTTCGAAATCCGCCCTGAAGGCGGGCGAGTCATCCATGAACAGCCCCTGGATGCTGCCGGGGGTCATGCTCTCAGACAATCCCGAACGGGCATCGAGCGCGTTCTCAGGCACGCCCCACAGCGGGCTTGACCAGCGGGGAAACAGCAGAAAAACCGCCAGTGCCGCGGGCAGCGCCATGGCCAGAAGACGCAGCGTGAAACCCAGCTCTGTAAACATCGAATGGCCGCTGGGTGGTGCGTCTCCCACGGGTTGAAAGGCCTCGCGTCGTTGCAGCAAGGCGATGGCGACCAGGGCGGTCACGGTGGTGCCCACGGTGTAAAAAATCATCAGGATGCCCTGCGTGAACAAAAACTGTGTCGCGCAGAGAAAGAGGCTCAGGCTGGTGACAATACGAGCGTCTCGCACCCGAAAAGTTTCCAGCAGCTTGAGACAGAGTATCAGGCTGAGCAGGCTGACAGCGGTGCGGCGTCCAATCAGGCCGCCGTAGGTAAAGATCAGGACCGCGACCAGTATCAGTGTGAGCGTCACGCGCACTGCTGAGTGAGGCGCCTTCCAGCCGCGTATCTCGGCCGCCAGTCGCCACAGCAGGGGCGTCAGGCAGATCACGATCATGTGGGGGGGCATGGTGCTGATTTGTGGCACGAGCGCGATGCTCAGGGCCGCGATGACCCAATACATGCTTTTCTGACGCGTGGTTGAGCTCATAGTCCGTACAGAGCCAGGGCCTCGAGGCAGGCCGCGCTGTGGTCGGCTCCCCGGTCGGCGGGCAGCTGCTTGCCGGGCAGTTCGAGGCTGAACGACAGTTGATGGCGCTCGGCCAGCAACACCCAGCTCGTCAGGATAGACAGTCGTTTCTCCGTATCGAAGCCGCTGAGGAGGTCCCAGTTCAGCTCGCAGGCTTCCTGCCGAGGCGTCTCCATCTCCCGAGTATAGAGGGCGTCGTGGCGGGCGCTGGTGCGCCAGGCCACCCTTTTCAGGGAATCGCCCAATCGGTATTCCCTCAGACCGTGCAACTGCTCGCCGTCGCCCTTGACGGCACGACCCGTGTGGCCGGCACCGGTCACGGGCAGCGGGGGAGGGTCGTTGGCTGGTTCCGGATACACCAGGCACTTTGCGGCAGGAAAATACCAGCTCCAGGCTCGAAACAAACCCAATGGGTAGCGATTCTCGATCTTGAACGGCTTCAGTTCGGCCCAGCCTCTCCGGCGCGTGCGTTGGTGAAGGGTCAAGCCGGCGGTTGAATTGGGCGCGATGTCCCGGCAGTCCTGCGCGGCGGAGAAAGCGGCCTGTATGGCGAATCTTGGCCTCTGTTCAGGGTTGGACAAAAACAGACTGAAATGTGCGGGTTCGCCGCAGAACACCGGTTCTGCTGAAATCGCGTCCAACCTCAGGCCGGCGTGATTCCGGTAGGCCAACAGCGTGGTGAGCTGAGCAATCATGCCTAAAACAAAGACCAGCAGCAGCGCCATGTTGTTATTGAAATTCAGACCGCCCAGGGCCATCAAGATCAGCATGATTCCGAAAGCGGTCCCAAAAGCCGTTGGCATCACGTAGATATGCCGGTACTCGAACTCAAACGGCAATGGCGCGTTTCCACGCCGGGTTTTGACGCGATCCATCAGCCATCGGCGGAGCGGCCGGGTCACGTTGAAGCGAGCTCCAAGATGAGCCAGTGCGGTCATGGTTGCCTCAGGGGATTTCCACCTGCCGCAGCATATCGGCTATCTGGTCCTCCACGGTGACCTCCATGCCCTGAGGCACCGTCATGCGATGTCTTGCGAGTGCGGGAAAGATCGTTTTCACATCTTCAGGCGTCACGAAATCACGGCCGCTGACGAAGGCATAGGACCGGGCGCAGCGAAGCAAGGCGATACCGGCTCGTGGAGACAGGCCGGTTTCGAACCAGCGGCTGTTGCGCGTCGCGGCCAGCAGCGCCTGGGCGTAATCGAGCAGCGCGTCGCTGACATGCAGCCGCTCGCAGTCTTCCTGCAGCGCGAGGATATCCCGGGGGTGGATCACCGGCTCTGTTTTACTCAACAACAAACGCCGGTCCTCGCTGGTCAGCAGCCTGCGTTCCATTTCCCGATCGGGAAAACCCAGGGATATGCTGATGAGGAAACGGTCCAGCTGCGAATCGGGCAGGGGGAAGGTACCCACC
>WTJD01000086.1 GCA_011524975.1 Lysobacterales bacterium | reverse complement strand
GTCATGCTGCCGGTCACGATAGTCGAGCTTTACGACCACATTCGGCACTGGCCAGTAGTTGATACCGAACTGGTGCTGGGTGAAGTGATCGCGATCCCGCGCGCCTTCGACATCCTCGTAGCGCGCGTAGATGCCCCAGTGTTCGTTGAAGCGCCAGCTGGGTTCAAGGTACCAGCCGGTTTGCTTGTCGGCGCCGGCTGCTTCCACGGCATCGCCGGAGAAATCCCAGGCGCCGTACAGGCCGGTCAGGCTGAATGGCCCGGTGGTCCAGCGCGCGTGCGCCGAGAACAGCTGCCCGCTGTCGAGGCCGTCGTCTGCCGCCTGGCTCGGGTCAGACTGGTACTGGTAGGTGGCCGCCAGTTCCAGGCCCGGCAGGCCCGTGTAGCGCAGGCGGAAGGTGTACGCCGGGTCGTTGGCCAGCGCTTCTGCCACCTTTTGACGGCCGCTGCGCACGCGGAACGCACTGCTGCCCTGTGTCGGCATCTCCAGCCCTGAGGTAATGGCCGCGTGCCAACTCAGGCCGTTTTCGAAGTTGCCGTAAGCCGCCGCGCCAGCTTCCCACCAGGTGGTGGGAATAATGACGTTTTCCACGCTGTTGCGCTCGACGCCGTAAAACGTATCCGGCTCATGGGTTTCATTCAGAATGCCGACCGGGACGAGAAACAGCCCGCCCATGACATTCAGGTGATCATTGATTTTGAAATCGATATAGGCCTGCTCGAGTTCCACTTCGCCCGGTTTTCCGTCGCCGGACAGCGCGTGCTCCAGTTCGAGTTCCGAAAACAGTCGAACGCGGTCGTTGAACTCATGGCCGAAGTAGAGCACGAAACGGTGAAAGTCGATTTCATCGTCGATGTCAGAGGACAGATAGTTGTTGTAATGCAGTTCGCCATAGCCGCCGATGGAGGTCCGGCTTGGCTCTGATTGCACTTCCGCCATCTGCTCGACAAATTCACCCGTGGCCTCGATTTGCGACTCGGTCATCTCGAGACGCTGCTCGGCCTGGGCATTTTCCTCGCGGGCTTTTTCCACCTCGGCCTGCAATGCTTCGATCTGGGCTTGCTGTTGCTGAATGATCTGCCACATCTCTTCGATGGTCGGCGTTGATTCCTGCGCCATGGCGGCAGTGATGCTCAGCAGGGATGCTGAAGCTGCCACGGCGATGCGTTTCAGGTACATCGATGTTTCCTTTTTATTGACTGTGGAAGGGATTTGCGCACAGCCTACTGGATTCAAATGCAAATGACAATGATTCTCATTTACATTTGTAAGCTTTTCTTGATCCAGGTCATGGGCGCGATCACACCCGTCGTTTTCGGCGGCGGGTGATGGTGGATGAGGGCCGGTGTTCCCCCTCGCGCGGGTGTTTGCTCAGGCAGACGCGAGCGCTTTGACGTGAGCGCGGGCAGAGGCCGCCAGTGCCTCCAGGTGATAGCCGCCCTCGAGAATGGAAACCAGGCGCCCCGCACAAGCCTCCTCGGCGAGCGCGGCGATTTCCCGGGTGATCCATCCGTAATCTTCAGTATCGAGTTCGATCTGGGCCAGCGGATCTTTGTGATGGGCATCAAATCCGGCGGACACCAGTATCAGGTCCGGGTCGAAGGCCCGAACGGCAGGAAAGGCGATGTTTGTCCAGGCGTCCCGAAATTCGGGGCTGCCCGTGGCCGGGCGCAAAGGCAGATTGAGGATATTGCCCCGACCCGTTTCATCCGGCATGCCGCTGCCGGGGTAAAGCGGCACCTGGTGGCTGGAGATGAACAGCACGGACGGGTCTTTCTCGAAGATCGCCTGGGTGCCGTTGCCGTGATGCACGTCGAAGTCGAGGATGGCGATACGTTGCAAGGCGTGGGCTTCCTGGGCGTGCCTGGCGCCGATGGCGACGTTATTGAACAGGCAAAAACCCATGGCCAAAGCGCTTTCTGCATGGTGTCCGGGCGGGCGAGTCGCGCAAAACGCGTTATGTCCATGCCCCGCCATGACCTGATCGATGGCGAAACAGATGGCGCCGGCGCCGCGCAGGGCGGCGTCCAGTGATCCGGGGCTGATCACATTGTCATGCTCGTCCAGGGTGCTTCGTCCTTCGGACGGAATGGCCCGCGCGACGCGCTCGAGGTACGCCGGCGGGTGTACACGGGTCAGTTCAGCACGCTCCGCACTGGGCGCGGGCAGAAACTCCAGCCCGTCGAGATCACCGATCGCGCCGAGTACAGCCTCCACCCGCTGCGGCGATTCCGGGTGCTTGGCGCCCGTGTCGTGGCGAAGGCAGTCATCATGGTGAACGATCAGCGTGGTCATAAGCTGTGATTTCCTGGGCGGCTGGCAGCGTCGATGGTTGATGGCCGAACAACGCGCCTTGGGCCGGCTGCCGGACTCAGGCCGCTATTATCACTTGAAAAGAGGCAGCCGTGTGGTTTCCTTGACCTGTTCCATCACGACGTAGCTCCTGGAGCCGCTGACCCCGGGCAGTGACAGTATCTTCTCCCCCAGCAGGGCCCGGTACTCCTGCATGTCTTTTACCCGGGCCTTGATCAGGTAGTCGAAATTTCCCGAAACCAGGTGGCAGTCGAGCACCTCGGGCAATTTTCCGGCTTTTTCCCGAAAATCCCTGAAGGCGTCCGGCGATGTCCGCTCCAGGTCGATTTCCACGAATACCAGCAGCCCCGCTTCAACCAGGTCCGGCTCCAGCAGAGCGGTGTAACCCCGTATGTAGCCGTCCCGCTCAAGACGCCTGACCCGCTCCAGGCAGGGTGTGGGCGTGAGGTTGACCTGTTTCGCCAGGGCGACATTGGAGATTCGCCCATCAGCCTGCAGGCATTCGAGGATTCGCCGGTCGGTCCTGTCCAGTGCTTTTCGTTCGCGTTTTCTCTTGTTCATGACGGTTTATTGCATCAATATTGGGATTTACCTCCAGAATTTACTGAAAATCAGCATATATATCCAATTTTGCCCCTCTAAAATAGATGAAAGTTTCCGGGAGTGTTTCATGAAGATTGGTGTACCAAAAGAAATCAAGAATCACGAGTATCGCGTGGGTATGGTGCCGGGATCCGTTCGCGAACTGGTCAACCGTGGCCACGAGGTATTCGTCGAGACCGAGGCGGGCGCGGGTATCGGCATGCGCGATGCTGATTACGAATCGGTGGGCGCCAGGATTCTGCCCAGCGCCGCGGAGGTTTTCGACACCGCGGAGATGATCGTCAAAGTCAAAGAACCGCAAGCGGTCGAACGCGCCATGCTGCGGGAAGACCACACCCTGTTCACCTATCTTCATCTTGCGCCGGACGCGCCGCAAACCGAAGACCTCGTGAACAGCGGTGCGACCTGCATTGCCTACGAAACGGTGACAGACACCCGGGGAAGGCTGCCTTTGCTGGCGCCGATGTCGGAGGTGGCAGGCCGTCTGTCGATTCAGGCCGGCGCGGCCTGCCTGGAAAAATCCCGTGGGGGATCCGGCGTCCTGCTCGGCGGTGTTCCGGGCGTCGAGCCGGGTAAGGTCGTCATTATCGGTGGTGGCACGGTCGGGCTCAATTCCGCCCAGATGGCCATCGGCCTGGGCGCCCGCGTTGTGATACTGGACCGCAACGTGGAAGTGCTGCGTTTTCTGGATGCCACCTTCGAGAGTCGAATCGAGACCATTTACTCCAGCGCTGACACCATCGAGCGACATTTGCGGGATGCCGACCTTTTGGTGGGCGGCGTGCTCATTCCCGGTGCGGCCGCGCCCAAGCTGGTCGCCAGGGAAGACCTGTCCAAGATGAAGCCGGGCTCGGTGCTGGTCGATGTCGCCATCGACCAGGGCGGGTGCTTCGAGACCTCCCAACCGACCACCCACGCCGAGCCGACCTACGTGGTCGATGGCATCGTGCATTACTGCGTGGCCAATATGCCGGGTGCAGTTCCGCGTACGTCCACCTTCGCGCTGAACAATGCGACCTTGCCGTTTACGGTCCAATTGGCGGAGAAAGGGGCGAAACAGGCGATGCTGGACAACCCGCACCTGCTCGAGGGCCTCAATGTGCACCACGGGATGGTGACCTACGAGGACGTGGCCCGCGACCTGGGCTATGACTACGTGCCGGCCCGAGAGGCCCTGGCCAGCTGATCCCTGGCCGCTCACCTGGCCTGGCAGCCCTGGCGGGGCCAGCCGGGCTGCTATGATGACGCCCTGAAACCGGAGAGTACAGCGTGGATATTCTTGAGCATTTTATAGACGGCCAGCGCCGGACATCTGCCAGTGATCGAACCGGTGATGTGTACAACCCGGCCACCGGTCGGGTGAGCAAGCGTGTGCCGATGGGTACGGCCGAGGAACTGGACGCGGCGGTGAAAGCGGCTTCCAAGGCGTTCCCGGAATGGTCGGCCCAGCCGCCGTTACGGCGGGCGCGCTGCATGTTTCGTCTCAAGGCGCTGCTTGATGAGCATGCCGATGACCTGGCCGCCATTCTCACCAGCGAGCATGGCAAGGTGCTGGAAGATGCCCGCGGCGAGGTGACCCGTGCCATCGAAGTGGTCGAATTTGCCTGCGGCGCGCCTCAATTACTCAAGGGCGAGTACACCGACAGTGTAGGCACCGGCGTGGACAGTTTCTCCCTCCGCCAGCCCCTGGGGGTGGTAGCGGGCATTACGCCATTCAACTTTCCGGCCATGGTGCCCCTGTGGATGATCCCGATGGCATTGGTCTGCGGCAATACTTTCGTGCTCAAGCCGTCGGAAAAAGATCCATCCGCGTCCATGATGCTGGCAGACCTGCTGACGGAGGCCGGCGTGCCCGCCGGCGTATTCAATGTCGTGCACGGCGACCGCGAAGTGGTCGACGCCATTCTCGAGCATCCGGATATTCAAGGTATCAGCTTTGTCGGCTCCACACCGATCGCGCGCAAGATCTTCGAGACGGGAACGGCCCATGGCAAGCGGGTGCAGGCGCTGGGTGGCGCCAAAAATCACCTGGTCGTGATGCCTGACGCGCCGCTGGACGCGGCCGCCGACGCTTTGATCGGCTCGGCCTATGGATCAGCCGGTGAGCGCTGCATGGCCATCTCCGTGGCTGTTTGTGTGGGCAATGACACGGCAGATGAACTGGTTGCCAAGCTCAAGCCGAGAACGGAAGCCCTGAAAATCCAACCCGGCGACGTGGCCGGCGCCGAAATGGGCCCCCTGGTCACCCGTGAGCATCGCGACAAAGTCAGTTCCTACGTGGACATCGGCGTTGAAGAGGGCGCTGAGCTGGTCGTCGACGGCCGGGGCTTTGTGCACCCGGACGCGCCCGATGGGTTTTTCTTCGGCGGCACGCTGTTTGATCGCGTCCGCCCGGACATGCGCATCTACGAGGAGGAGATCTTCGGGCCGGTCCTGGTGGTGGTTCGCGTGGGCTCTTTCGACGAGGCGGTGGACCTGATCAACGCGCACGTGTTTGGCAATGGCGTCTCGATATTCACCCGGGAAGGCGATGCGGCGCGGACGTTTGTGCAGCGTATCCAGGCGGGTATGGTCGGGGTTAACGTGCCCATTCCTGTTCCCATGGCTTTTCACAGTTTCGGCGGATGGAAGCAGTCCCTGTTCGGCGATCACCATATTTACGGGCCCGAGGGTATCCGCTTCTACACCCGATTGAAGACGGTGACCCAGCGCTGGCACCGCGGTATGCGCGAGGGCGCTGACTTCTTTTTCCCGAAACTGGGTTGAACTCGATCATGCAGCATTCGGCAGCCGGGTCATGAAAAAGATGCTGCTGCCAGTGGTTTTGCTGCCTGCCCTGATGTCTGTCCTGCTGTCTGCTGACGCGCGGGCCGGGTCTTCGGAGCGCGCGTATGGCGCGGAGTTGCTGCAGCCCTTCAAGCAGCAGCTGATGGGCGCACTGAAGACCGGCTTGCAGCAGGGCCCCGAGCAGGCCATCGATGCCTGCAAGATGGCAGCGCCCAAGATCGCCTCCGAACGCTCGGTGGACGGTGTGGAGATGGGCCGCGCCAGCCACCGTTTGCGCAACCCCGCCAATGCCGCGCCCGGCTGGGTGCGCCCTGTGCTCGACGGCTACCTTGCCAGCGGTTCAGAAATACGTGCGGTCCAAATCAGCGCTGGAGAGGGCCGCCAGGGCTATGTCGAGCCCATTTTCATGCAAGCAGCCCCCTGCCTGATGTGCCATGGCGAAACGCTGGCGCCGGCCGTCGCGGAAAAGATACGCGCGCTGTATCCCGACGACCAGGCCACCGGTTTTGTCGAGGGTGACCTGCGGGGTGTTTTCTGGGTGTCATGGCCGACAGGACAATGAGCACGGGCAAGCAGGTGTGGTTTGGGGCTCTGCCCCTTGTTTTGGCCATCTGCGCCAGCGCGCAAGCCGCTTCCGACCCGGAGCAGGCCATACTCAAATTGATGGACGCCGCCTTCGAGGCGGTCGCCTCCGGCGACCCCGATGACTGGGCGGCCATCCAACTGGCGAACGGCACCAGTATTTCACTCAGGCAGGATCCAGCCAACCCGGGTCAATTCGTTCAGAAAATGATGTCCAACGAGGCCATGGTGGCCGAGGCGATCGCCGATGAGAACGAGTACCTGGAACGCTGGCTGGGCGAGCCGGAGATCATGATTCACGGCCCCACGGCGGTGGTCTGGGGCGCCTATGAATTCTGGATCAATGGCGAACGGTCCCACTGCGGCATCGATTCGGTTCAGCTGATCCGGGTAGACGATGACTGGAAGATTGCCAACTGGACCTGGACCGTCGAACCGGATGCGTGTCCTCCGGCGGCGGCTGACTGACTCGGGATTCACAGGGCCCTCGGGCCCCAAGCAAGCAATGGTGACCCCATGAAAACGATACGGCTACTGCTTTTCATCAGCCTTGCCATAGGCTTGAACAGCTGCGTTGAACCTGGCCCACGGTACGACACCATCTTGCGGGGTGGCGTCATTTATGACGGCAGCGGCGGCGACCCATTCACGGCCGACCTGGCGATTGAAGGAGACCGAATTGTCGCCGTTGGCGGTCTGGACAGGGCCACTGCCGAGCAGGAGATCAACGTGGCCGGCCTGGCGGTGGCGCCCGGTTTTATCAACATGATGTCCTGGGCTAACGAGTCCCTGATTGAAGACGGCCGGTCGCAAAGCAACATTCGCCAGGGCGTCACGTTGGAGGTGATGGGCGAGGGGTTTTCCATGGGCCCGCTGAGCCGGGCCATGAAAGCCGAACTCGAGCGTCAACAGGGGGATATTCGCTACGCGATCGAATGGAACTCGCTGGATGAATACCTTCAGTTCCTCGAGACCCGGGGCATTTCGCCCAACGTCGCGTCTTTCATCGGCGCGGCCAATCCGCGTGAGTACGTGATCGGACAGGAAGACCGTCCGGCCACCCCGGAGGAGTTGGCGGCCATGCAGATACTGGTGCGGCAGGCCATGGAGCAGGGCGCGCTTGGCGTGGCGTCGTCGCTGATCTACCCGCCCGGCAGTTTCGCCAGCACGGACGAGCTCGTCGCGCTTTCAGAAGCCGCAGCAGAGTTCGATGGGATGTACGCGTCGCACATGCGCGATGAGGGCGCCAACATGCTGGCCGCGGTTGAGGAGTTGATCGACATCGCGCGGCGTGCGGACATTCGGGCTGAGATTTATCACATCAAGTCTTCCGGTCAGCAAAACTGGCACCTGTTCGATCAGGCCGTGGAAATGGTCGAGCTGGCCCGCGCAGAGGGCCTCCAGATCACGGCCGATGTCTATACCTACCCGGCCGGCGCCACCGGCCTGAACGCGGCCATCCCGCCCTGGGTGCAGGAGGGCGGTTTCGACGCCTCCCTGGAGCGGATGAGCGATCCGGCCACGCGGGAGCGTATCGCCCAGGAAATGCTGCAGCATTCTGCGGACTGGGAAAATCTCTATCTCGGTGCCGGCACGCCGGAAAATATTCTGCTGGTGGGGTTCAAGAGTGAGGCGCTGAAGCCCCTGACCGGCAAGACGCTGGCCGAGGTGGCAAGGATGCGCGGCACCGATCCGCGCGATACCGCGATGGACCTGATCATCGAGGACGGCAGTCGCGTGGGCACCGTTTATTTCACCCAGTCCGAAGACGTGGTTCGCAAGGCAGTCTCATTACCCTGGGTCAGCTTTAATTCGGATGAGGCATCCCTGGCGCCCGAGGGCGTGTTTCTCGAGAGCAACCCGCACCCCAGGGCTTACGGCAGCTTCGCGCGCGTATTGGCGAAGTATGTGCGCGATGAGCAGGTGATTACCCTGCAGGAGGCGATTCGAAAACTGGCCGCCTTGCCTGCTGAAAATCTGCGCCTGCATCAGCGTGGCCGGCTGCAGGCGGGTTTTTTCGCCGACGTGGTGGTTTTCGATCCGGCCACCGTCCAGGACCACGCTACCTTCATCGAACCGCACCAGTACGCAACGGGGGTGCAGCACGTGTTCGTCAACGGAACTGCAGTGCTGCGTGATGGGGCGCACACCGGGGCCACGCCGGGACGGGTCGTGCGCGGACCGGGCTGGCGTGGCCGCAAGCCCGATTGAGGCCCGCCCAGCGCTTCAGGCCAGGAGCCTGGAAGCGAGGCCTATGAATGTACCGATGATCAGCCAGGCATTGGCCAGGATGGTCAGGCGAAACCCCGGCAGCCGCCGGGACGGGTCTTTGACGTAGGCCCGCGCGTACAGGAACCTGCCCAGCAGGAAGATTCCGCCGGGCAACAGCACCCAGGCAGGACTCACAAACCAGGCGTAGGTGAACATGGCCGGGATGAACATGACGAGTTGTTCCAGGGTGTTGAGCTGGACGCGGTAGGCGCGCTCGAACATCTCGTGACCGGCTGTCGCGGGTGCCTTGACCTGGTGTTTTTGACGCGCGAGGCCGGCCTTCAGGCCAAAAAACACGTACTGGAGCAGGGCCAGCATGACGATCAGGGTGGCGTTTTCCATGAGGCATTCAATCCACAGACAAACAGCGTGAATGATAACGGCAGATCACCGAAGGCTGAAGGACGGCCTGCCCTGGGCAGCGGTTTTGCGGACCATCGAAATTTCCCGAAGACGCCCCCATTAACATAGGCATGATCCGAATCACGGACAGACTTTGGAGGTCACAAGCGCAATGACACGCATACTACTTTTCCTGGCGACCAATGCTGCCATCCTCGTGCTGATCAGCGTGGTGTTTCGCGTTCTTGGTATTGATGGCGTCCTCGCCCAGAACGGCGTTGACCTGAACCTCGAAGCCTTGCTCATCATGTCCGCCGTGATCGGGTTTGGCGGCTCGTTCATCTCCCTGGCCCTGTCCAAAACCATGGCCAAGCATGGCATGGGCGTGAAGGTCATTGACCAACCGTCGAACAACACCGAGCGCTGGCTGGTCGAGACCGTTCGCAAGCAAGCCGAGGAGGCGGGTATCGGCATGCCCGAGGTTGGGGTTTTCGGGGCGGATCAGCCCAATGCCTTTGCCACCGGCATGAATCGAAACAACGCGCTGGTGGCGGTGAGCACGGGCCTGATGCGCAGCATGAGCCCTGACGAGGTCGAGGCGGTGCTCGGGCACGAAGTGGCGCATGTGGCCAACGGGGATATGGTGACCATGGGCCTCATGCAAGGCGTGGTCAATACCTTCGTGGTTTTCCTTTCGCGCGTTGTCGGGCACGTCGTGGACCGCGTGGTGTTCAAGACGGAGCGGGGCTACGGCCCGGCCTATTTCTTCACCACCATCGTGGCGCAGATTTTCCTGTCCATCCTGGCCAGCATGATCGTGATGTGGTTCTCACGCTACCGTGAGTTCCGGGCCGATGAGGGTGGCGCTAAACTGGCGGGCCGCGAGAAGATGATCAGCGCGCTCAAGGCGCTGCAGCGCGCGCATGAGCCCGAGGACCTGCCCGGTCAGCTGGCGGCCTTCGGCATCAATGGTGGACGCGGGCGTAGCATCAAGTCGCTGTTCATGAGTCATCCGCCGCTGGAAGACAGGATTCAGGCGCTGGAGTCGGGGCGCCCGGGCTCGGAGATTTGAAGAGCGGGCTACCTGCGGTCGCCGGGGATCCAGATGACTTCCTGGCTGCCTTCGCCTCGGGCCAGTACCCGTGCGACAACGAACAGCAGGTCAGAAAGCCGGTTCAGGTAGCGCAGGGTTATTTCGTTCACCGACTCCATGCGGTCCAGGCCGACCAGGTGCCGCTC
>WTJD01000096.1 GCA_011524975.1 Lysobacterales bacterium | reverse complement strand
GTACGCAGCTGGGTCACTACACTTGAGCCAGAACCGAATCTGGCGGTTATGGAACTGGCGGATCATTGCTTCCACCACCGACTGATGGACCTGCGGAGCTTGCTCAAAAACGGCGTCAGAGCTCGCTGGCCCAACGCAAGCGCGTGAGCCCCTCACCCGCCTCAGGCCAGCCCTCGCCGCTCGATGCGTGGAACACCCTGCTGGAACAGGGGGCCATCCGACCCGACGCCGACCAGGAAGTGATCGTTGCTGAGTTCGAGCGCCTTTGGCACCAGCTCCAGCAACCATCACCAGAGCGCCTGCTGGACAGGCTGCGGGGGAGGCGCCAGGATCGCGCGAGGGGAATCTACCTCTGGGGCAGCGTGGGCAGGGGCAAGACCTGGCTGATGGATCTCTTTCTCGAGAGCCTGCAAGGCCTCTCGACAACCCGCGTTCATTTTCACCGGTTCATGGCCCGGGTCCACGATGACCTGGTCCGTTTCGAGTCGGCACGACATCCTCTGAAACGCATTGCCCGGTCATGGGCCGAAGATTGCGACATTCTCTGCCTGGATGAGTTTTTTGTATCTGATATCGCTGATGCCATGCTGCTGGGCGGCTTGCTCGACGCGCTGTTCAAGGAAAACGTGGTACTGGTCGCCACCTCCAACGTACATCCGGATGACCTTTACCGGGACGGACTCCAGCGCACGCGCTTCCTCCCCGCCATCGAACGCATCAAGCAAAACTGCCAGGTTTTAAAGCTGGAAGGCAGTCATGACCATCGCCTCAGATTTCTTGAGCGGGCAGGCGTCTTTCACAGTGCCGCGACACCTGAGAATGACACGTTGATGGAGCAGCGCTTCGAAGGTATTGCGGGCGGGGCCGACCAGGACCCCCAGTTTTTGATCAATGGCCGCGTTGTTCACGCCCGGCGCCGGGCACTGGGTGTGTTATGGGTGGGCTTCGAGGAACTCTGTGAAAAACCCCGCAGCGCGATCGACTACATTGAGATGGCTCGCGATTTCAATACGGTGCTGGTGTCGGGGCTCGGCCCGATGGGCGACACCCAGGCCGACACCGCGCGTCGCTTCATTACACTGGTGGACGAATTCTACGATCGCAACGTCAAGCTGATCATCTCGGCCTCTTGCCCTCTCGACAAGATATATACCGGTGAACGTCTCGCTTTCGAATTTCAGAGAACCTACAGCCGACTGGTCGAAATGCAAGGCCATGAATACCTCGCGCGGCCTCATTTGCCGTAAGCATTTAGGGGGGAAATAAAATGGAAAGGACCGGCAAGGGGTAAACCGGTCCTTTCCGAGAGACCTGGCGCAAGGGGAACACCGGCCTCCAATCGGCAGTGATGCAAGGGGGAGCATCGCCGCCGAAACTGCAATCTAGTGACTACTTACCCTTATTTCAAGACCCCAAATCAATTTATGTGCATTATACCAGATTTATGTCATTTCCTAGCTAATTCTAGCCCAAGATCAGCATTTTGCACCTGTCAGTTTTCTCAGGATTTGCCCGCCACGTAAGACTTTCACCCGAGATCAAGTAAGAACTCGCCGGCAGTGTCGCCAAAGGCCAGCGTGCCCAGGCGCTCGACGGGTAACTGGGCTTCCAGCGTTGCCAGGTTTTCTTCCAGTGCGGGCATATCGGGATCGATCAGGTTGGCTATCCAGCCTTTCAGCCTGAAACCGTCCCGCACGATGCGATCTGCCGTCAGCAGAGCATGATTGATGCATCCCAGTCGAACCCCGACCACCAGAATCACTTCTTCTGACAGAGCGCGTGCCAGGTCAGCCAGCATGAGGCCATTGCCCAAAGGCACACGCCAACCGCCCACGCCCTCGACAATCATCACATCCGCCTGCGACGGCGGCTCAATACCAGCAAGTTGCTGCGGATCGATGGTGACACCCGCGCGTTCTGCCGCAATGTGCGGCGCGATGGCAGGTTCCAGCGCGAGAGGGTTGACCTCATCATAGGGCTGCGCCAGATTAGAAGCCTGCATCAGCGCTAATGCATCCTCGTTACGCAGGCCCTGCGACGTGCGTTCGCAGCCAGAGGCCACCGGCTTCATCACAGCCACCTTGAGGCCCGAAGCCACCAGGTGCCGCACCAGGGCGCAGGCTACCCAGGTTTTGCCGATCTCCGTGTCCGTGCCGGTGATGAACCAGCGCTTCATGATTCCCGCCTCACCCGGGAAGAACGCAAGGCGTCCAGGGAAAACTCCGCGACCTCGCCCTGCCCCGTCCGATACGGCTGCCCGTCTTCCGGGCCGAATGCCGCGCCGTAAACGACCTCCCAGCTGGCGGGATAACGGCCATCTGCCCGATACGCCTCATAGGCTGCAATCATTCCCTGCATCCGCTGCTTGCCCGTCAACCCCGCACGCCGGCGCGCGGCCGCGTTATGCGCGCCAATGGCCTTTAGATCACGCATCAGGGAAATGACATCCGGATAATCCAGCGTAAACATTTCCATATCCAGAACGGGCTCGACATAGCCCATGGCCATCAAAAGGTCGCCAAGATCCTGGATGTCCGCGAATTCGTTCACGTGTGGATCAGCATCCACCTTGGCCCAGGCGCCCCTCAACTCATGCAGGGTATCGACACCGAAGGTCGAAAACAGGAACAGACCGCGCGGCCTCAACACCCGCCTGATTTCGGCGAACAGCGTTTCAGGGTCCGTGCTCCATTGAACCGCGAGATTGGAAAACACGATATCGATACTGCGGCTGCCCAGCGGCAGTTTCTGCATGTCGGCACACAGGGGGGCGGCGTTGCCGCCCGGGAGCGCGCCAAGCATGGAGGGTGCCCAATCCAGCGCGATGATTTGCGCGTCGGGAAAGCGCCGCTGCAAGGCCGCGCTGCCCTGCCCGGTGCCGCAGCCAAGATCCAGCACCCGCGTCGGAGTGTGGTCCTGGTAATCCAGCCGCTCCAGCAAGCGCCGGCGAACTTCATGCTGCAGCACCGCATGCTGGTCATAGCTGCCCGCCGCGCGATCAAACGATCGGCGCGCAGCCCGATGATCCAGATCGGTCAAACTCAGTGGCATATGTCTTCTCCTAGGAACGCGTTGACCACATCGACAAAGGAAGTGCTGTGACCAATAAAAGGGGCGTGCCCGGCGCCATTGAAACATTTGAAGCTGCCACGCCGGGTGCGCGCTGCCGCCTGTTCCATTGCCGCCGAAGGAACCAGCCGGTCGCGCCCGCCAGCCAGCCAAAGCACTTCATGCGCCAGTTCGCCCAGGCGATGCGTGTAATCGGTGTCGCGCAGGATGCTCAAACCCGCGCGCAGCGCATGCACATCCGGCATGGGCCCCGAGTGCAAGTCCTCGCGCAGTGTCCTGAGGCTTTCACGCGCGGTGTCCGAGCCCAGTGTTTCCAGCACCAGGAACCGGTTCAACGTGCCTTCAAAATCCTGCTTCAGCTGGTTGGCAAAATCGATGAAAAGGTCCTCTGAAACGCCTTCAGGCCAATTTGGCCTGACCACGAAAGAGGGGTTGCAGGCGACCAGCACCGCTCTCCGTATCTGAGCGCCTTTGTCCAACAGCGCCTGCAGGGCAATCAGACCACCCATGGACCAACCCAGCCAGGACGCCTCGGGTACTCGCTCCATGATGCCTGATGCCAGCGCGGAGAGATCATCATCCAGAACCTCTCCACGGGCGGTGCCGTGACCCGGAAGATCGACCAGGTGCAGCCGATGGTGCCGGGCCAGGTCTCGCGCCGCCCGGCCCCATACGCCACGGTGCATACCCCACCCGTGCACCAGCACCAGATCAGGCCCTGAGCCGGTGACTTCAATCAGGGGTTGTCCCGGCATTCTTCCAGCGCCTCCAGCAGTTTTTCGACGTGCCCGGTTTCATGCGCCGCTGAAAAGGTGACTCTCAGCCGCGCGCCACCTTCGGGCACGGTGGGTGGCCTGATGGCAACCACCAGGAACCCGCGTGCGCGCAGTGCTTCAGCCAGTCGCAGTGCCATCTCGGAGGTCTCCGTAAGCAAGGGCTGAATGGGCGTTTGCGACGGCAGAAGCCGCCATCCCATGGCGGCAGCACCCTCACGGAACAGGCCAGTCAGTTCGCGCAGTTTCTCACGACGCCAGTCGTCCGCGATCACGCGCTCGAGGCCCGCTAGCCCTGCCGCGGCCACGGCCGGCGGCATGGCCGTCGTGTAAATATAGCTTCGGGCCTCGTTGACCAGGTGCTCTACCAGGGCCCGGCTGCCCGCAACAAACGCCCCGGCCGACCCACAGGCCTTGCCCAGGGTGCCCACCAGCACAGGGATTTCTTCCTGGCTGAGCCCGGCGCTCGCCACCACGCCCCTGCCGCCGGGGCCAGTCACGCCAAAACCGTGGGCATCATCCACCACCATCCAGGCGCCGGCCTGACCGCAGGCCCTGGCAAGATCCGCTAGCGGCGCGACATCGCCATCCATGGAAAATATCCCGTCCGTCACCAGCAAAGCATTGCCCTCGCCCGCCCGGGACAACTGCCTGCCGGCCGCGGCCGTGTCCAGGTGCGCGTAGCGCAGCAGTCGCGCCCCGCTCAGCCGCGCGCCATCGATCAGCGATGCATGACACAGGCGATCCTGGACGATGGTGTCCCGGCGAGCCGTCAGGCTGCTGGCGACCGCCAGGTTGGCCAGGAACCCGGAGGAAAAAAGCACAACGGATTCCCGCTCGAGAAACTGCGCCAGCCGCGCCTCCAGGGCCTGATGTTCAGGGCGATAGCCTGTCACCAACGCCGAGGCGCCCGCGCCACATGTGCCTGATTGAAGGGTGTTCACGGCCGCCGCTGCCACTTCCGGGTGGCCAGACAGCCCCAGGTAGTCATTGCCGCTGAAATTCACCAGGACCCGGTCGCCATCGTGCACCCGCACGGCATCCACCGGCTTGAGCGGCCGGCGCCGGCGCACCCGGCTTCCGGCCTCGCGCTGCTGCGCGGCCTGGTCCAGCCAGGTATCCAGCCGCTGCACCATTGCCCTGGGTTTCAGGCCGGTGAAACGGGGCCGGAGACTGACGCTGTTGACATCCGCAGGCCGAGCCGTTCGAGCAAAGCGCGGTCACGTTCTGCCTCCGGGTTGCCGGTGGTCAGCAGCTTGTCGCCGTAAAACAGCGAATTGGCCCCCGCCAGGAAACACAGCGCCTGCAACTCGTCGCTCATCTCCGTTCGTCCAGCGGACAGGCGAACCACGGATGCGGGCATCATGACCCGGGCCACGGCAATGGTGCGCACAAATTCCAGCGGGTCCAGCGGCGCCGTTCCATCCAGCGGTGTCCCCGGAACCTGGACCAGGTTGTTGATGGGCACGCTTTGCGGCTGCTCGGGCAGATTGGCCAGCTCCAGCAGCAGTCCGGCCCGGTCAGCACGGGTTTCGCCCATACCGACGATGCCGCCACAACAAACCTTCATGCCCGCCTCCCGCACATTGCGCAGCGTGTCGAGCCGGTCATCATAGGTGCGCGTGGAGATGATCTCCGGATAATGCTCCGGCGAGGTATCCAGGTTGTGATTGTAATAATCCAGGCCGGCATCCTTGAGCCGTTCTGCCTGCCCCCGTGAGAGCATTCCCAGCGTCAGGCAAGTCTCCATGCCAAGATCACGCACGCCCTGCACCATCGCGATGACCGCGTCGAGATCCCGGTCTTTCGGCTGACGCCAGGCGGCGCCCATGCAAAACCGGGTGGCTCCGCCCTGCCGCGCGGCCTCGGCGGCGGCCAGAACATCATCCAGGGCAACCAGGGCTTCCCGCTCCAGACCGGTGTCATAGCGGACGCTCTGGGGACAGTACTTGCAGTCTTCGGGGCAGGCGCCGGTCTTGATGCTCATCAGCGTGCTGGCCTGCACCTCGGAAGGGTCGAAATGCTGCCGGTGCGCGGTTTGCGCACGGAACATCAGTTGATTGAAAGGCAGCTCAAAAAGCGAAAGTACTTCAGTTTTTGTCCAGTTTTGCCGTATGTCCATACCCAGCTGTCCTTTTATCCTGCCCGGGGTGAAATGAGCAGCGCACTTGGAGAGGCCATGCAGTATGTGGAGCGCGTCCAACGCTGTCAACCTGGATGGCGCCAAAAAGTCGACAAGTATCTCAGTCTGCTGCTGCCGGGCCACTGTGTCCTGTGCGGGCTGGACGCTCCACCGTCTGCCATCTGTCAGGGTTGCCGGTCGGGGCTGCCCCATTGTTCCGGCGGCTGCGCGGTGTGTGGCCTGCCCATCGAGACGAAGGGCTCCCATGCCTGCGGCGCCTGTCAGCAGTCGCCTCCGCCATGGAGCGCGGTCTGGGCCGCCGCCTGGTATGACTTCCCTGTCGACCGGTTGGTGCAACAGTTCAAATTTCGGCGAAAGCTTGTTGTCGGCAAAGTGCTGGCTGGGCTGCTGCGCGACCGGCTGCTGTCCCAGCGTTGTCCCAGGCCCGATCTCGTGGCGCCGGTGCCGCTGCACGCGTGGCGCCAACACCGTCGCGGATTCAACCAGGCTTTCGACATGGCAAGCCATGTTTGCCGCGACCTGGGCTTGCCTTCGCCCACGCTCGCGCTCAGGAGAAAACGCCCGACCCCTCAGCAATTGGGGCTGAATGCCAGTCAGAGGCGCGTTAACCTGCGCGGGGCATTCTCGTGGAATGGACCCGGACTGGCGGGCAAGCGGGTCGCCCTGGTGGATGACGTGATGACCACGGGATCGACCGCAGCGGAATGCGCGCGTGTCCTCAAACGGGCCGGCGCCGGGCCGGTGGATGTGTGGGTCGCAGCCCGTGCCCGGTGAACCCGGTGGTGAGCAGGTCCATCCGGCTGGTATGCTTCGCCGTCTAGCACATTGGATACGCCGGATCGGGCGTTCGCTGACAAAAGGAGTCGTCAATATGCGAAAACAAGCTGCTGTTATGGTCCTCATCTCGCTCTTGCTGCCGGGGTGGGCGCCGGCTGAAGAAGGAGGCCAGTGGATAGACCTGACCCACGTGCTGTCTGAGGACTCCGTTTTCTGGCCGACCGCGAACCGGTTTCACAAAACCACCGATTTCGAGGGTGTTACCGAAAAAGGGTTTTACTACTCCGCCTACTCATTCTCGACGGCGGAACATGGCGGCACCCATATCGACGCGCCCATTCACTTTGCCGAGGGCAGGCAGCACGTCGATGAAATCCCATTGGAACGCCTGATCGGTTCCGCCGTGGTGATCGATGTGGCCGCTCAGGTGCAAACCGATCGTGACCACCTGATTTCCATTTCCGACATCAAAGCATGGGAAGCCGGGAACGGCGCTATTCCCCAGGCATCGATCGTCCTGTTTCACACAGGATTCGGGCAATACTGGCCCGATGCCGAGCGCTACCTGGGCACCAGCAGCCGCGGTGATGAGGCGGTCGCGGAACTCTCATTTCCTGGTCTCGACCCGGCCGCCGCCGAATGGCTGATTCAGCAACGCGCCATCAAATCGGTCGGCATCGACACGGCCAGTATCGACCGCGGGAAATCCCAGCTCTTCAAAACACATGTCGTGCTGATGGAGCAAAATGTGCCGGCCTTCGAAAATGTTGCCAACCTCGACCAGCTACCCGCAACAGGGGCCTGGGTGGTCGCGCTTCCGGTAAAGATCAAAGGCGGCAGCGGTGGCCCGCTGCGCATTGTCGCCCGGATCGACTGACGCCTGAGTCCGCCCGCGGGTAAAGCCTCAGTCGCTTACCTGATCGACTTCGAATTGACCGCTGAGTCGGCGCCAGATGTGGGACCATGACAGGCCCACCGCCAATATGACCGACAGGCATACCAGGATGACCCAGGAAATGCTGGTGACCGAGTTGAAGCCCAACCAGCCCATGTCAACCAACAGCCAGACCAGCGTGGCCAGGATGGCGGCAACGATGACGAGGCCGAGGTCACCCAACGAACGCCGGGTGGCGACGAAAAAAATCGTCCAGCCGGCAATCAGTACGGCGCCCGCCAGAAAATGCACGGGGCCCAGACCGTCTCCACTGAACGCGTTTTTCAGCCAGTGAATGTAAGACCAGCCGGTCGGGTTGTAGGTCACCAACACCAGCACCAAAGCGGCCGCCAGACGCGCCAGGAAATCCACGAAGCCGAAACCGCCGGCACCCTTGTCCGTGTTGCGATCTTTATCACTCACCCGTATTACCCTCCTTAAAAGTGTGGAGCCGCCGGCCTTGCCGGTGATGATGGCAACCCGCCAGCCCACGCCAGTATAACGATGATTGCACAGAGATGATGACAGCGAAGAAAACCCCATCACTGTCACGCTAAAGACATGCTTTGCGGCGTATGATGCATGCAGTGTACGCTGATCGATGGCCAACACTTAACCGCGACCCGGCGGAGCAGTGCGTTGGCGCCCTTGCGACGGGCGTGCATATGACGCGAAAGAATGGCCCACCGACTGGGAGGAAGTGACTGTGCCTGACACCTTGAACCTGCTGTTTCTCTGTACCGGCAACTCGTGCCGTTCCCAGATGGCGGAAGGCTGGGCGAGATATTTAGGGGGCCGACATGTGCGGGTTGAGTCAGCCGGCATCGAAGCCCATGGCAAAAACCCTCGCGCCATCGCCATCATGACCGAAGCCGGAATCGACATCAGCGGTCAGGAATCGAGCATTGTCGATCAGGGCATGCTGGACCGGGCGGATCTGGTGGTGACCGTCTGCGGGCATGCCGATGAGCAGTGCCCGGTGATGCCGTCGGACACGCGAAAACTTCACTGGCCTTTGTCGGATCCGGCCAAGGCCACGGGCACGGAAAGTGGCATCATGCAGGCCTTTAAGGGCACGCGCGATGAAGTTGAGCGACGTGTCCGTCACCTGCTGGCCGATGAGGGGATTGTGCCGCTCGACGGCGGTCACTGATTGATATGAGCCTTCAGTCTGAACCCACCCGGCGCGGGGCGGGCGCCTCTGAAATGCCTTTCTTCGAGCGCTATCTTAGCCTGTGGGTAGCACTGTGCATCATCGCCGGCATTTTGATGGGAAGATCCGCCCCCGACGCCTTCGACCAACTGGGCGCAATGGAGGTCGCGCGGGTGAATATTCCGGTGGCTGTACTCATCTGGCTGATGATTCTGCCGATGTTGCTGAAGATTGACTTCCATTCTCTGGTCGAAGTCCGGCGGCACTGGAAAGGCATCGGTGTCACCTTGTTCATCAACTGGGGTGTCAAGCCGTTCTCCATGGCATTGCTGGCCTGGCTATTCATACGCAACCTGTTTGCCGATGGGTTACCGGCCGAACAACTCGATAGCTATGTCGCAGGCCTGATCATACTGGCCGCCGCTCCGTGCACCGCCATGGTGTTTGTCTGGAGCAACCTCAGCAACGGCCACCCCGGCTTTACCCTGTCGCAGGTAGCGCTGAACGACGTGATCATGGTGTTTGCTTTCGCGCCCATCGTCGCGCTGCTGCTCGGCATCTCGTCCATCCATGTGCCTTGGGAAACCTTGTTGCTTTCCGTGGTGCTATACATTGTCCTGCCAGTGATTGCCGCCAGCCTCTGGCGGCGATGGCTCATGCGGGACGAACAGGGCGAAGCAAGGCTTAAGCGTGTGCTCGACCGAATGCACCCCATATCCCTGGGCGCCCTGCTGGCTACCCTGGTGTTGTTGTTCGGCTTTCAGGGCAACCAAATCATCGAAAAGCCAGTGATCATCTTGCTACTGGCCATTCCCATCCTCATACAGGTTTACTTCAACTCGGGCCTTGCCTACTGGCTGAATCGCCGGTTAGGCGTAGATCACTGCGTCGCGGCGCCCTCCGCGCTCATCGGCGCCAGCAATTTTTTCGAGCTGGCGGTGGCGGCTGCCATCAGCATCTTCGGCCTGCAATCGGGCGCGGCCCTGGCTACCGTGGTGGGTGTGCTGGTGGAAGTCCCGGTGATGCTGTCCGTGGTCTGGATCGTCAACCGGACCCGGCCGTGGTACGAAGCACGCGCCTGATACGCGCGCACAAATTCCCTGCCCCCCGTTTGGCCGCGGTTACAATGTTCTAACCCCCCATGGAGAAAGCTCATGGAATTCATCGAAACCGATCGCGAAAAACCGTTGTGCCCCCATTGCGAAAAGCCCATAAGTCAGATCAAGGCCACCCGGATCAAGGCAAAATTCGGGGTCCGCTTTCTTTATTTCTGCGACCACTGCAAAAAAGTGCTGGGGGTATCGCATCGCAAGGGTTTCTGGATGGGGTGACGCGTTGATGC
>WTJD01000142.1 GCA_011524975.1 Lysobacterales bacterium | reverse complement strand
TCGGGCCCCCAGAAAATAATCCTCCGTACCGCGTTGCCCCCGGCCCACCCAAACGCCGAACACGGTCACACCCAGCAGGTAAATGACCACGATGACGATATCGATTGTGGAAATGCTGGCAGAAAGAGACATGGCCACCCGCTGACTCGCTTATTGCACAGACAAAAAAGCCGGCCCGGTTTCCCGGGCCGGCCTCAACACGACAAGGCGCAGCTGCGCCTGTGTTTATCCTCCCTGATCAGAAGAGGAATTTCGCCATCAACTGCAAACGGCGCGGTTGATAATAGCTTCTCGGCGTGCCGTAACCCGGGGAATCCTGAAACGGGTTGATGTTGTAACCGGTTTGCCGATCGAACACGTTGAACAGATCCGCGCGCAGTTGAACCCCATATCGGTTGTCGGCCCCAAAATAGAAGTTCTGAGTGTAGTTCAAATCGAGCTGATAATGCGAGTCTGCCCGGCGCGAACCTGCTTTTTCGATGAAACGAATGGTGTCACTGCTGTAGCCGTACGGCGTGCCATTCCAGGTTTCCCAGGGCTTGCCGGACTGATAGACGGCATAGGCGCCGATGCTGGCATTCCAGCCGAGCTCGTAATAACCGTACACCTTGAACAGATGCGGAACTTCGCCGTGAAGCGTGCCGTCCTTGAAATTCCAGAGCATGCGGCCGCGCGCGTCGGCCAGGTTCGAAGAACCAATGAAAATGTTCTGGTCATTATTGGTCGTGGTGTTGTCCTGGTCGAAATTGCCTTCGTATTGGCTCCAGGTATAGGAGGCCTGGATGAACCAGTTGTCGCCGGCGTATTCACCCTCGAAGCTCAACTCGGTGTAATCCGTGTAGGACCGGTCAAGCTGAGCGATAACAAAGGTGCTGCCACTGCCGATCTGGTCAATGTAATCAGCGAGTTCAGGGATGTACGGCTCTTCTGGCGCCCAGCCCGAAGGCATGCAGCCAAAGCGATTGGGCTCATTGGTGCAGGCGTAGACCTCACGCGACCAGTTCCACGTATCCTCCCAGAAATCACGGGCCCGGCGATGCCGCGCGTGCATGCGGGTGCTCAGTCGCTCATTGACATCCCAGCTCAGCCCGATGATGTACTCATCGATATGACGCGGGTCAATACCCGGCACGAACAGCTTGCCTGAAGAAGACCTGTCCTCATCCAGCGCGATCATGTTGCCATTGATATCGAAAGAGGCTTCGATTTCGCGATGCAGGTTGCGGTCCCATGAAGCCGCGCGTGCCAGCGAGCTGGCTGAGGGGTAGTAGCGGGCATAGTTGGCGAATGCCGACATGTTGTCCCTGAAATCCCAGATGACGCCCAGGCGCGGCTGCAGCATCTCATCGAAGCCGACCTTCTTCATCTCATACTTGTTGCCGGGCGCGGCCACATATCCACTCAAGGCGGTCGGGTCTTCACGCAGGCCCTGGCCGAACAGGGTGTCTTCAGAGATCAGCAAGCCGATATTGAAGGTGAACTGGCCCCAGGTAAAGGTGTCGTTCATCTCGATGTTACGGCTCTCGGCATAAGACTGGATGGGCGGGATACCATATTCACCCAGGCTCGTTTGGAAGAAAGAGGCCCGGTAGTAAATGGGCTGTCCATCCGAGGTGGACTCCTCGCCGCCCACAGACTCGATGAAACCCCAGCCGTTGGAGGAGCGCAGCAGGTATTCCTGGATTTCTTCCTCGTGGTAACCAAAGTGAAGATCGTGCGTGGTCGAACCCCATTCGAAGCTGAGGTCATAGCCGAATTCAAAAGACTGACGGAAGAAGTCCTGCTGATTGATGAATGTGGCCGGACCGACCAGGCCGCCGCCATTCTCATTACCGGGATAGCTGTAGCGGTCGACCAGGGGCTGCGCCCACGCGTTCCAGGCCGCATCACCCTCGCGGAAAGTCGGCACGTCAAAATGACCCATCTGGTCGAGGTTGTTCAAATCCAGAGAACCGCCCACGCTGGGCCGGACACTTAAGAGAAAATCGGGACGACCCTTGGTTTTGTTTTCGAAATCCGTGAATTTGAAGTACGCACTGCTGTTGTCGCTGATGATCCAGGAACCCTCGATGATCGCGATATCCAGCGTCGCCTCTGAACCGACTGCGCCTTCAGGGCTCTCAAACGCGCCGATGCTTTCACCCGTTCCCTCGGCGTCCGAACTGCGGTAACTGGCATCAAAAAGCAGGTTGTCCGATGGTGCCCAGGTCAGCTTGCCAAAATACTCATCACGCTCATATTTGTAATCCGGAACGGGGCCGTAAGCATTGTCGCGGTTGTCGCGCTTGGTCGTCGGGTTGTAATAGGAAGCGTAGAAAAACAGCCGGTCTTTTACGATCGGGCCACTGAAGTTGGCCACGATCCAGTCTTTGGTCTGGTCAAAATCCGTCACCGCGTCCTTGCGGTCCGCGGTCCAGCCGGAATCTTCCACCTGGTAACTCGCCTCTCCGTGGAATTCGTTGGTGCCGCGCTTGGAAATGGTATTGATCTTAAAGCCACCTGAGCGGTTGAAGCCAACCGCATTGGCGCCGCCACGCACGATCGTCACCTGGTCGATGTCATGGGTGGAGGGCTCCGCGGACAGCGTGCCAAACAAAGGCAGGGAGACATCCACACCGTCAAACTGGTAGGTGTTGTCCTGCCCGTTGCCGCCCGCACTGGGGCCGCGAACGCTGTTTTGGGTGTATTGAACACCGGGAATCAGTTTCACCAGGTCGCGATATTCCTGTCCCACGGGCAGCGCGTTGAACATATCACTGTCAACGGCATCGCTGATCGAGGCATTACCGGTGTCAAGCAGGGTAGCA
>WTJD01000042.1:8701-29705 GCA_011524975.1 Lysobacterales bacterium | reverse complement strand
ACCTTGCGGGCGGTATTGATCACGTTCACGTTATTGAACCGGGTGGTCGGGCAGCCGTGAGAAACGGCGCTGACCTGCGCAGGTTGCCCCTTGCCGTCGAAGAAGGAGCCGCCGAGGCGGTAATCGGACTTGCCGGCCATGGCCACGCAGGAATTCCAGAATTCCTGGGTGTTTGATTGGTAAGCAACATCCTCGATCTGCTCGGTGATTTTGCCGTCCTTGATTTCATAGAACAGCTGTCCGCCGAACTGGAAGTTATAGCGCTGCTGATCGATGGAGAAGGAACCCCGCCCGACAATGTAGATGCCGTTTTCAACATCCTTGATGATGTCGTCGGCGCTGAGGTCCTGCTCGTTGGGCCGCAGCGATACGTTAGGCATGCGTTGGAACTGCACGTCCGACCAGCTTTGCGAATAGCAGCAGCCGTGGGAGGCGTCCTGATCGATCATATGCACCTGGTCGCGGATGGCCTGGTAGTTGACCAGGACACCGTCCTTCACAAGATCCCATTCTTTCGTCTTGACACCCTCGTCATCGTATTCCACGTAACCCAGAGAGTTTTTCTGCGTCTTGTCGGCAAACAGGTTGACCCTATCGGCGCCGTACTGGAAGTTACCGCTGCGCCACTTGTCGAGCGTGGCAAAGCTGGTGCCGGCGAAATTGGCCTCGTAGCCCAGCACGCGGTCGAGTTCCAGCGGATGCCCGACCGATTCATGGATGGTCAGCATCAGGTGATGCGGATCGAGCACCAGGTCGTACTTGCCCGGTTCCACGGAGCGTGCCTTCAGCTTGGCTTGCAGCTGCTGACCCGCCTCCCGGGCGTCTTTGACCATGTCGTAAGAGAAGCGATAGCCCACATTGGCGCCCTGCACCTGGATCTGCTCCGAGGGATCGCCGTCGAGATACTCAAAACCCATGCCCACCGGGTTACCCAGCCCGGTGCGCTGTTTGAAGCCGCCCGGTCCAACCGCAGTGGCGAAGAACGGCGCCCACAGCCGGTGCACGTCCTGGTCGATGTAAGAGCCATCGGTCGAGGCAAAGAACTTTTGCTCATTGACCTGGAACAGCACAGAGGTGATATAGCTTGCGCCGTTGTCCATGGCGGCGTTGTTTACCTCCATCAGCAGGTCGACCTTGTCCTTGATGGGCACCTCGAGTGCGTTCTTTTTGATCGGTGTGCGCCACTGGACATCTCCCACGCCCTTTACAGGAGCGAGCCTGACCGGTTCCGTCTGAAACTTGGCGTTTGCCTTGGCCACCGCGACGGCTTTTTGCGCTGTCCTGGCGATGGACTCAGGGGTCATGTCGGAGGTGGCGGCGAAACCCCAGGTCCCTTCTGAGATGACCCTGATTCCGATCCCGGCCGACTCGGTGTTGACTACGTTGTCGACACGCTTTTCCTGCGCGGTGATGAACTGGTTGAGATACCGGCCGATGCGCGCGTCCGCGTAGCTCGCGCCTGCCTGCGTGGCGGCATTGAGCGCAATGTTGGCCAGTTTTTTCTTGGCGTCGAAGTCGAGCCCGGTTTGCACCAGCTCTGCGGCGGAAACGACGCGGCCGGTCACCGGCAGCATCAGGCCGGTGACACCGACACCTGTGAGTTTTACAAAATCCCGTCTGTCCATGGAGTCTCTCTTGATCTGGGTTTGATTGGATGTGCCCGCCGCTTGTGGCGGATGCAGAGGGACACTTTACTGCGCCTCGCACCAAACATGAAACCCTAGATTCCCGGGTTTCGGGCCGTAAGTGCGAAAAGTCATGGCCAAGCGATCAATTTGGCGTGTCCAGTAAGGTATGATTGACCTGCGTCTGAACATGACCGCCATCAGCCGCTATGCTCTCGGCAGGCCGTGGATTCTGCCGGGGGTTGTGGATCGGCTCAACTGCGAACGATAAATTCATGGTCATACCGGCAGGCTCTGCCCAGGCGTTTACACACTGTCAATTCGGAGATTTTCCATGCGAATCGGAGTACCGAGGGAGATATACGCGGGTGAGAAACGTGTAGCGACCACCCCGGAAGTCGCAGCTCAGCTCATCAAGCTGGGTTTCGAGATCACCGTGGAGTCCCAGGCGGGGGCGGCTGCGGATTTTTCGGATGCCGCATACGAGGCTGCCGGATGTAACGTGGCCCTGAGCGCGGACGAGGTCTGGACCCAGTCCGACATCATTCTCAAGGTCAGGGGGCCTGAGCCCGATGAGGCCGGCCGTTTGCGGTCAGGCCAGACATTGGTCAGTTTCCTGTGGCCGGCCCAGAACCCTGAACTGTTGGAACAGCTCACCCAGCGCGGCGTGACCGCCATGGCCATGGACAGTGTGCCCCGCATCTCGCGTGCCCAAAAGCTCGATGCCCTGAGTTCCATGGCCAACATTGCAGGTTACCGGGCAGTGGTTGAGGCGGCGCAGCACTTTGGGCGGTTTTTTACCGGGCAGATCACGGCTGCCGGCAAGGTAGCCCCAGCCAAGGTGCTGGTGATTGGCGCCGGTGTTGCCGGGCTGGCTGCCATTGGCGCCGCCAGTGGCATGGGCGCCATCGTACGTTCCTTCGACACCCGGCCTGAGGTGAAGGAGCAGGTGGAGAGTATGGGCGCCGAGTTCCTGATGCTGGACTTCGAAGACGAGGACGGTTCGGGCGAGGGCGGCTACGCCAAGGTCATGAGCGATGAATTCATCGCGGCCGAAATGGCGCTGTTCGCCGAGCAGGCAAAAGACGTCGATATCGTGATTACCACCGCCCTGATCCCGGGCCGGCCCGCGCCGAAATTGTGGACCGCCGAGATGGTGGAAAGCATGAAAGACGGCAGCGTGGTGGTTGACCTGGCCGCCGAGCAGGGCGGTAATTGTGAACTGACCGAACCCAATGAGGTGGTCGTCAAACACGGCGTCACCCTGATTGGTTACACGGACATGGCCAGTCGGCTGGCGGCCCAGTCCAGCCAGCTGTATGCCACCAACCTGCGACACCTGCTGACGGAGTTAACGCCTGAGAAGGACGGCCATATCGTCGTGGACATGGAGGACGAGGTCATTCGCGGGGCCACGGTATGCTTCGAAGGTAACACCACCTGGCCGCCGCCCGCCCCGAAACTCTCGGCCGCGCCGCTGAAGCCAAAGGAAGAGGTTGCGCCTCCGCCGATCAAGGAAGAAAAGAAACGCTCTTTCGCCGGGCCTGCTATCGGCATGGTGCTGGCAGGCATGGCCCTGCTCGGGCTTGGCGCCGTGGCGCCGCCCGAATTCATGGCCCATTTCACCGTGTTCGTGCTGGCGTGCTTCGTCGGCTACATGGTCATCTGGAACGTGACACCGGCACTGCACACGCCGCTGATGAGCGTGACCAACGCCATCTCCAGCATCATCGTCATCGGCGCGCTGCTGCAGATCAGTTCGGACATCGATCTGGTCAAGTGGGTCGCCGTGGGCACGGTGTTCATTACCGCCATCAATATTTTCGGCGGCTTCGCGGTGACGCGACGCATGCTCGAAATGTTCAGGAAGTGAGGTCGTCATGTTTGAGCTCAATGAAGGAATCATCCAGGTCTCCTACATCATAGCGACCATCCTGTTCATCCTGGCCCTGGGCGGTCTGTCCAACCAGGAAACCGCCCGACGCGGTAACTGGTACGGCATCGTTGGTATGAGCATCGCGCTGATCGCGACCATTGTCGGGATCGTCACGCAGGCCTACGTAGAACTGCTGGTGGCTTTGCTGCTTGGCGGCACCATTGGCCTGATCGCGGCTCGCCGCGTGCAGATGACGCAGATGCCGGAGCTGGTGGCCATTCTGCACAGCCTGGTGGGTGTGGCAGCCGTTGCGGTTGGGTTTGCCAACTTTATAGGCCACGGCGGGGATTACGAAGGCACCATGAAAACCATTCATGATATCGAGACTTATGTCGGTATCCTGATTGGCGCGGTGACCTTCTCCGGTTCTGTCATCGCCTTCGGCAAACTGTCCGGAAAGATCGGCGGCAAGCCGCTGCTTCTGCCCGCGCGGCACTGGCTGAACCTGCTGCTGCTGCTCGTGGTGATCTATTACGGCTATGCGTTTGTCCATCAGTCTGCGGCCGGCGGCGGCCTGATGCCGCTGGTCATCATGACGGTGCTGTCATTGCTGTTCGGTATCCACATGGTGATGGCCATTGGCGGGGCAGACATGCCGGTGGTGGTCTCCATGCTCAACAGTTATTCCGGCTGGGCGGCCTCTGCCATTGGTTTCATGCTGGGCAATGATTTGCTGATCGTGACCGGCGCCCTGGTCGGCTCCAGCGGCGCGATTCTGTCTTACATCATGTGCCGCGCCATGAACCGCAAGTTCCTGGCCGTGATTGCCGGCGGTTTTGGGACCAGTGAAGGCACCCAGGCATCGGGCGGGGGTGAAGATCAGGGCGAGGTGGTGCCGATTTCGGCCGAGGAAACGGCCGATCTGCTCACCGGTGCCCGCGAAGTGATGATCATCCCGGGCTACGGCATGGCGGTGGCACAGGCACAGCACGTGGTGCACGAGATCACCCAGGCCCTTCGCGGCAAGGGCGTGAACGTGCGCTTCGGTATACACCCGGTCGCCGGCCGCATGCCCGGGCATATGAACGTGCTGCTGGCCGAGGCCAAGGTGCCTTACGACATCGTGTTCGAGATGGAAGAGATCAACGATGACTTTCCGGAAGTGGATGTCTCCGTGGTGATCGGCGCCAATGACATCGTCAATCCTTCCGCGCTGGACGAACCGGACGGTCCGATCGGCGGCATGCCGGTGCTGGAATGCTGGAAGGGCAAGACCAGTATCGTGCTGAAGCGCTCCATGGCCACCGGCTACGCCGGCGTGCAGAATCCTCTGTTCTTCAAGGAGAATACGCGGATGCTGTTCGGAGATGCCAAGGAGACGTTGGAAGGCGTTTACAAGGCCCTGTAGGGGCGCTTCTTTTCAGCTCGCAGAACGGGGCGGTATCATCCGCCCCGTTTTACAGGAATGGCCTGCGTATCGGCCCCGCCTGTTTACTGGGCAGTTCGGTCTTTCTCCGCTTGGGCTTTTTCGGCCCCGGTATCTTTGTCCTCAGTGTCGGGAAGTGGGCTGAAGGCGGCATCCTTTGCTTCTTCCGCTTCGTCCATGCCCTTTTTGAACCCTTTAACGGCCGCACCCAGATCACCGCCGATATTGCGCAAGCGCTTCGTGCCGAAGACGAGCACGATGATCAGCAGAAGAATGAGCAACTGCCAGCTACTGATACCGCCAAATCCCATGAGTCGTTCCGTCCGCCAAGTGTCCGTGGATTGTAACGCATCACGCTATCGGTTGATGGGCCTGATTCGCAGGGGTGCCCGCGGGCGAGACGAATCTCGGTGAACCCAGGGTTCGTGCGCTGATAGAATGTCGAGCATGAATCGCAACATCGCATCGTTACTGCCCCGGGTTTTGCTGGCGACGGGCTTGCTGGCTGCCTCGGTCGTTCAGGCAACGCCGACTTTGCCAGCGCTCAACGTACCCGCTTCGGGTGTGGAACTCCCGGGCAAGTTCACCTGGTTTGACATGGCCACGCCGAAGCCCGTGGAACAGCAGGATTTCTATGCCTCCCTGTTCGGCTGGTCTTTCCGCTCTCCCGGGCAGTCGGATGATGACTACGCCCTGATCGTCAACCGGGGCAGGGCGATCGGCGGTATGTTCAGGCATGAACCACCCGGCGGCGAGCAGGATGGCGCGCTTTGGATCGCATTGATGTCCGTCACCAGCGTGGATGAGGCCATTGCAACCACACAATCCTCAGGCGGCGCCGTGCAGGTGCAGCCCGCGACCGTTCCCGACCGGGGCAGGCACGCACTGCTGACCGACCCGGCAGGCGCCATATTCGGCGTGCTGGACTCTTCCACCGGTGATCCGCCGGACTACCAGGCCGAGATGGGCGATGTGATCTGGGTGGATCTTTTCGCCCGGGACGTTCCCGGAATGATTCGCTTTTACAGCGGGCTGGCGCCCTATGAGATCTCCACGCGTCCTATCGTCCAGGATGTGGAGCGGAACATTCTCTCCGCCCACGGCATGCCGCGCGCCGGCATCGTCCCGGTGGACGAGGAAGCCAACCGTGCCGCCTGGGTGCCCTATGTAAGGGTGGAGAATGTCGCCGCTACCCTGGAAAAGGTGGTGGAGGGGGGTGGGTTTGCCATCGTGGCCCCCGATGAGCGCATCCTGAATGGCAACGTGGCGGTTTTCGTTGATCCGTTTGGCGGCGTGACCGGCATTGTCAAATGGGAATATTCCGAGGACGCGGGGCAATGAGGCGCGCGCGCCTGCTTTGGCTGATGGTTGCGCTTGCTGTCGCCGCCTTGGGGCTTGCTGCCTGCTCTTCTTCTGGTTCCGGCAATGTCCGGGTGTATGGCAGTGTGTACATGGGATACGGCTATTACAACCCCTGGTATTGGCGGCACTACTGGTACCGGCCACCGTACTGGTACCCCCCCGGCTATCGCCCGCCGATCTATGTGCCGCCGCGACCGGAGCACCCCATTGCGAGGCCGCCCATCGTTCCTCCGGAGTCGAGGCCGAACCGGCCCGCCACGCAACCGGCGAATCGACCCGCCACGCAACCGGCAAACCGGCCCGCCACGCAACCGGCGAACCGACCTGCTAACAGGCCGGCGAACAGGCCTTCGACACGCCCGGTGCCCGCGGGCCCACCTCGCGGCATGAATCGGCCCAGACCGCGGCCGATGCCCCGGGGCAGGCGGTTCTGACGCCGCTTCAGCGGGTACCTGCATTGACCCGGCCACCGTCCTTGACCGGCGCTTGCTAGCATGCGAACCGCGCTCTGGATTGGTCACAGGCTTCGAAACCGCAGGGCGGAGCGCCCCGTGGTGGAACGGATCATCGAGTTCGACGCCGCGGATGACCCACTTCTCGGCCCGGGCTGGACTGATTTCTGCGCGGAGGTCATCCAGGCGTTGCGCGATGGCGGTGTGCTGGAACCATCCGATGCGTTTCCCGGGGACAGCCTGCCGGCCAACCCGCAGGCGCGTTTTACCGTTTTGCACGCGAGGCTCTCACTCCTGCTACAGCAAAAATGCGGCCATCGTGTTGGGTGGTCGGACGTCAGGCCAAGGCCGGAGCCCGGTCGCTACACCAGCCTGGTCGAGCATGAGCACTGCGATGTCGGCATGAATGCGGACAAGCTGGCCTGGGAGATCCTGGCAGCCGGCCGACGGCAGATCGCAGGCCCGTTCGCCGCCTTGCGCCCGTTCGCCGCCGACCGGGTTTTGCCACTGGACACGGCGGCGATCTGCCGGGCAGCGGAGCGACGGGGTATCCCTGCGTGGAAGATGGACCGTTATCCCTACGGTCGCGACCCGAAAGATCACGAGGCGCAGGCAAACGCCATCCGGCGCCACGGACTGCTGGCGCTGGGGCATGGCGCGCAGGGCGTGCGCATAGAAGGCACTTTTTGCCGGACGCGTATGCCCCTGGCGGCGAAACTGCTCGATGATCCCGGCGCGCTGGACCGGCTTTGTGGCCAACTGGGCATTCCCCGGCAAGGCGGCCGGCCGGCCGCAATCGCCCAACACCGGGCTGTGTTGCTGGTCCGTGGACAGTTGATCGCCCTGTCCGAAGAGGGCGAACTGCATCCCTCTTTTGAGGAAGCCGCAGCGCGGATTTTCGGTGAACTGGACGCCGCCGTTCTGTCTGTGGGGTTTCAGTCGACCGACTTTGCCGCGGAGATAGGCGAGGCCGGTTTTGTGCGCGCCGTTGACCCCGCGCCTGATCTATCACGGTGGTTTGAAGAAAAGCCGGATGACCTGCGCCGGGTAGCCGGCATGTTGGTGGATGGCCTGTTTCCTGGTGAGGGTCCTTACCGTATTCCGATCGTTGCGGTTACCGGGTCGAATGGCAAGACGACCACGTCCCGGATGATTGCACGCATCCTGAAACATGCCGGGCACGCCGTCGGCATGGCGTGCACGGATGGCGTGTTCGTTGGCGGGGACAAGGAAGTCGTGGGTGACCTGGGCGGTCTCAGCGGCCACTCCCGTTTGCTGTTTGATCCACGGGTCTCGGCGGCCGTGCTCGAAACCCACCACAACAGCCTGTTCCAGGAAGGGCTGGCCTATGACTGGAGCGATGTCGCGGTCTGTACCGGTGTCACCGAGGAACATATCAAGGCCGGAGCAATCGAGAGCCTGGAGCAAATGGTCAGGGTCAAGGGTTTCCTGCTTGAAAACGCCCGCCATGCAGCCGTGCTCAATGCTGACAACCCGGCTTGTGTGGGTATATTGCAGCGCCTGCGTGCCACAAGAACAGGATTCGTTTCCACTTCTCAGACGGTAGAAGATTTGCAAAGCCTGGGTGGCAGGAATCCCTTCTACGTCCTTGTGGAAGGCTCAGACGCTGGCGCCCGGGTCGTTCTGAAAGACGCCGATGAAATCATTTCCGTCATGCCGGTGGCTGAGATTCCCGCGACGTTTGGCGGAGCAGCGAGGTTCAATGTCATCAATGCGCTGTCAGCCATTGCAGCCGCGCATGCGCTGGGCATCAGCATCGACGAGATTCGGGAGGCCATGAAGGTTATGCACATGGGGCCGGATACCACCCCAGGGCGGCTCAATTTTCATGACAATGGCCAGTTTCGGGTGCTGGTGGATTTCGCTCACAATGCGGATGGCCTGGCCGAACTGAGCCGGTTTGTGGACCAGTTGGAAGTCGAGGGCAGAAAGATCCTGTTATTCGCCATATCCGGCGACCGCAGTGACAACGCCGTCAGGGCCGCGGCCCGTGCCGTGGCCGGGCACTTTGACGTGTACCTGTGTCGCCGTTATCCAGACCCCAGAGGCCGTGAAGTGCACGAGGTGGCCGAAATGCTGGCGGCAACTTTGGTGGAAACCGGTGTCGAAGGTGACAGGATTCGGTCATTCCATGATCACATGGAGGGCATGAACAGCGCCCTGGCCATGGGGCGGCAAGGAGATCTGATCGTCATGACCCACGGCGGGTCGGAGTTCGAAACCATGTGGTCTGCGGTCACGGCCGGCCGTTGATGCGCATTCAATCATCATTCAGGGCATACCAGGCACACGCCAGCGCCTGGTAGCAGGTGCCTGCCCAACGCAACATCTGCTGCTCGCAGGATAGCGGCTTGCGGCCAAGGTAGGCTTCAACAAGAGCCGTTTGCGACGCAACGTCCAGGTCATCGCCATGGATGATGGCCGCCAGGTCGAACCAGCGGCTGCCCGTGGCGGCATATTCCCAATCGAGCGCCCATAGTCTGCCGTTGCTGAACAGGCGATTGGCCGCGAGCAGATCGTTATGGCAGAGCACCGGCTCCTGGTCCGCCACCCGCAATTCCCGCGCACTCTCCTGCGCCAACTCCAGCTGTTCCAGGGCGAGATCTTGTGCTTCAGGGCCCACAGCCTGCGCTCGCAATCTTCTGGTGTAAAAGCGGATCCGCTCCGGAAGGTCGAGCGCTGCCTCTATGGGTGAGAGTGAATGTATGGACCGCAACAGCGCTGCGATCTCTGCAGGTTCGCGAGAATGGGCAGAATGGCCGTCGGGCGGAGATGATGGAAGATAGTCACATACCAGGAGGCCCTGGTCGAAATGCGAATATCTTGGCCTTGGCGCGAGACCGGCCTCGGCCGCCCGGTTGAGCGCTGACCGCTCCGCGGCAGGGTCCAGGTCGTTTTCCGCATGACGGGCCCGGTTGATGCGAACCACGAAAGAAGCACGATTGGCCACCACGACACTGATGTTGTTGCCGCTCTCACCCAGCGTTCGCACCGGGACGGGCGGACGGTCGCCTGTCTCGACCCCGTGCCACCGGGCGTATTGGTCGATGGCGAAATCGAGTTTCAGTCGGACGGTTGCTGGTAGCTGCGTTTCCATCGAAGGTATCCAAAGATGGCGAGTATGAAATAAACGCCATACAACCCGGCGGTCAGTGGCAATTCACTGCCCAGGTACATATAGATGGCCGCGGCGTTGATGACCAGCCAGTAGAGCCAGTTCTGCAGCACTTTTCGGGCAGCCATCCAGGTGGTCAGTACGCCGCCCCAGGTGGTCAGCGCGTCCAGGTAGGGCAGGCGGCTGTCGGTGTTGCTGCCCAGCAGGTAGCCGTTGGCTATCCCCAGTCCCAGGATCAGGACGGTCACCATCACATGACGGCTGAGCGGCCAGCTTTGAACGGCCAGCGGCCCGGAACCGGTAGCGCCGCGGCGCCAGTGCCACCAGCCGTACACCGAGACGCTGACGTAGTAAGCCTGCAACAGCGACTGCATGTAAAGGTTGGCCTGCCAGAACAGCACCAGGAAAATTCCCGTGCTGATGCCGCCGCTGAGCCAGCACCATGGGTTTTCCCGGATCGCCAGCAGCAGGAAGCCCAGCCCGGTGAGTACAGCCGCTATTTCCCAGGGTGACCAGGTCATATCAGAAGTTCAGCCGCAGGCTCGCACCCAGCTGCCGCGGGTCGCCGTACTGCAGGTAGGGCTCCACGACGTATTCCTTGCGTGGATCATTGCCGAAGCTGCCAAAGCCTCGAATGTAGTAATCCTCGTCCGACAGATTCCTGATCCAGACCGCGGCCTGCCAGCGACGGGTCTCGTAGCCTGCGCGCAGGTGGACCAGCGTGTAGGCACCGGATTCCACGGCATGCCGGTCGGAGAAATAGAAGCTGTCCTTGCCTTCGACTTCCGCGTTGAAGTACCAATGGCCGGAGAAGTCGAAGCGGGCGCCAACCGCATACTGGTAGCGCGGTGCATGCGCCTGATCGCGGCCGGACAGGTCGGCCCCGTCGGCGTTGACGTACTGATCGAACTCCGCGTGTAACAGGCCCACGCTGCCAAACAGCCGCAGTCTCTCAGAGGCCTGCCAGTCCAGTTCCCATTCGAGCCCATGGTTGCTGCCGCTGGCGGCATTGGCTGTGTAGTCGATGAAGGCGGTGCTGCCGTCTTCTCGCGGAACGACCAGCGATCCTTTCACCTGCTGGTCCTTCCTGTCCATCAGGAACAGGGCCAAGCGGCTGATCAGCGCCCCGTCCAGCCAGCGCGACTTCAGGCCCACTTCGTAGTTCAGCAAAAGCTCTTCATCATAAAATGCCAGGGCACTTTCTGAACCCGGGATACCGCCGACATCCGGTGCCGAAATGATGCCCGCGTTGACGCCATTGGCCCGATAGCCGCGTGAGATGCTGGCGTACAGCAAATGGCCGCCATCCGTGGTGTGTTCCAGGGCCAGCTTGCCGCCCCACAGGGTGTTGGAAGGATCGCTGGTGACGTCATTGGAATCAGAATAATCGGTCGCCCGCCGGGCCAGTCGCAGACCGGTACTGAGCACGAGATTGGGCATCAACTGGAAGTCCATCTGGCCAAAAAGCGCCAGGGTGCTGGCCCGGTAGCGGCTGGTGAAATCATCCTCCAGGTAGGTGTAGCGCCGCCGAAAAGACTCATCATCATCCAGCCAGTACATGCCCGTTACCCATTCCACCGGGAGCTGGCCCAATGACATCGCCTCGGCGGAAGACAGACGGAACTGCGCGCTGTAGCTGTCGCGCTGGCGCAGGTACTGGTCGAAAGAGGAGTATTCCCAGCCCGGGGCGATGCCGACGAAACTCCAGTCCTCGTCGTAACTGTATTCGGTATCGCTGTCTGCCGCGCTGAGCAGAATCTCCATCTCGACCCCGCCCAGCGCGCGTTGCCATTTGAACGATGCCGCGGTCAGATCGATGGCGTCCCGGCCTGGCTGGTCGGACAGGGTGGTGCGGGTGTTGTCCAGCGAAAAGGCATCGTAGCCATTGTCAACATCGGCCAGCATCACGGTCAGGTCGATCTGATCATTTTCCAGTTGCCAGCGCAGCCGCCCGCGCAGCAGGGTTTCGTCCCTTTTATTGGTGTCATCTGTCGCCAGGAACGCGTTGTCCATGAAGCCGTCGCTGCGGTAATGGTTGGCGGCGATGCGGAAAGAGAGGTTCCGACTCACCGGGCCGGTCAGCATTAAGCCGGCTGAGCGGGTGTCGTAATCCGCCAGCGACAGGTCGGCATAGCCCCTGAATTCATTTTCCGGGGCGGCTGAACGGATGTTGATCAGCCCAGCCAGGGCATTGGCGCCGTGTAAGGTGCCCTGCGGACCGCGCAGCACCTCGACCTGCTCGACATCAAACAACCCACCGGCGGTACCGAGCCCGCTGAGATCGATATCGTCGATGATGAGCCCAACCGAAGGATTGAGCGGCTCGACAAACTGGCTGCGTTCGCCAATGCCGCGCACCTGGTAAAAACGAGCCCGCGATGATCCACCCGCGAAATTCACATTGGGCATCAGGCCGAGGATATCCCCCAGGTGGTCCGCGGCGCGCTGACGAATTTGCTCCGCATCGACCACGCTGGTGCTGGCGGCCTGTTGCAGCAGTGGCACATCGCGCAGTTCCGCGGTGACGACGATCTCCTCCAGCACATCTTCGGCCTGGGCCGCGATAGAGGTGAGTAGCAGGCAGGCGGTCATGGCCCGTTTGAATGTCGATGGCACGTTCCTCTCCCGTGTGAGTGGCGGAGAGGAGATTGGGTTTGCGCGACCCCCATCCCTACGCCAGTATCATCTGGATCAGGTTCAAAGGGTTCGCTCTAAAGCGTCTCAGGCCGTGGCCACCCCTGGGTGCTGGTCAGTATAAGTCCGGCATGAGGCGGCAACAACTCGCTACACGATCAGTGCTGTGCCCCATCCCGGTATTCGGACGCCAGATCGACGTACTTTTGCGCGGTGTAGCTGAAGAATTCCATCTCACGGTCAGTGAGTGGTCGCAGCGCCTTGGCTGGTCGCCCGACGTAGAGATATCCGCTTTCGAGGACTTTGCCCGGCGTGACCAGGCTGCCGGCGCCGATGATGACCTCGTCCTGCACTTCTACGCCATCGAGTACGACCGCGCCAATGCCCAGCAGGATACGGTTGCCCAGCGTGCAGCCGTGCAGCGTGACGGAATGGCCGATGGTGACTTCATTGCCGATGGTCAGGGGATAGCCGCCCGGATTGAATGGTCCGTCATGGGTCACATGCAGTACGGCGTTGTCCTGCACGCTGGTACGGGCGCCAATGCGTATCTGGTGAACGTCCCCTCGTATCACCGCGCCGGGCCAGGCGGAAGAATCTTCACCGATCTGGACATCGCCGATCACGTGGGCGGCCGGATCGATGTAACAGCGGTCTCCCAGTTGCGGCAGGATGCCTTTGTAAGGCCGAATATTCATGGCGGTAGCGTCAGCCGTTGCTTGGTCTCGGAAGCGCCAGTTTACTGCCTGTGGCCCGCAGCCGCCCGGCCTTTCCTGAAGCGACGCCCGTTGCCGTCAGTGCGAGGCCTGGCTCGAACCGCCCTTGTCCGGCGATGAGGTGTCCAGGGCGTCGTCGGAGACGGGCTCTTTGACGAAGCCCCAGATGATGGCGGAGACCGCCATGCTGACCATGGAGATGCCAAATACGATGCTCTTGTCGGGCGCCCGGCTGATCAGCAGTGCGATGCCCAGGCTGACCAGCAGCTGCGGCAGCACCACTGACAGGTTGAACAAGCCCATGAACAAACCCATGCGTGCCTGGCTGACCTTCTGCGAAACGATGGCGAACGGCAGGCTCACGATGGCGGCCCAGCCGATGCCGACCACGCCCATGAAAGCGAAGATCAGCAGGGGCGAGCTGCCGAACAGGTAGAGCAGCAGGTAGCCTGCCGCAGCGGCCCAGATGCACAAGGTGTGGGTGCGTACCAGACCGATGCGGTTGGCGATGGGCATGAGCACCAGTGCGGGCAGGGCAGCCCCAACCGCGTTCAGCACCAGGAAGCTGGTGGAACCTACCCGGCCGGTGTCGATGTCCGATAAATGGGGCAATTGATATTGCAGGTAGGCGATCAGGAAGACGAACATCGTCTGGATGCCCACCCAGCTGAATGAATGCGCGGCAATGACCTTTCGAAACGGCGTCACATCGGCGCGGTCACCAGGGCGTTCCCGCTCCATCAGCGTTTGAATCACCAGCAGCAGGGTGATGATGCCGCAGGCGATCTCGGCATAGTAATGGTCGGACACCATGCCCAGCAGTCGTTGGCCCATGGCGTAAATGTCATAGACCAGGAATCCCCACAACGGCCGGATGGACAGCAGGATATGGCCCCAGGAATCGGGCCGGGCCGATGTCGCCCCCGGACCCGGCTCCTCTTCCGGCAAGTCGCGGGGCTCGGTAATGAACAGGGGCGGTATCAATGAAAACAGCAGCACCACGACCACGCCGCCATAGATGAGCACGTAGTTGTTCCAAATGGCGCCGACGGCATAGGCCAGCACGCCGAAGGTGCCTGAAATGGTTTGCATCCAGGTAAAGCCCTTGGTGCGCTCGGGCCCCTCCTCGGTAACATCGGCAATGATAGACCGGGTCGGGTTGAAACTGACGTTGATGGCGAGATCGAGGGTCAGCGCCACGGCAATGGCCACGCCCAGGATGCCGCCGATGCCCATGCTTTCCGAGATCACGTCGATGCTGGGCAGCGCCAGCAGCATCAGCGCGGCGAGGACGCCTCCGATCAGGATAAAAGGCCGCCGTCGCCCGTTCCAGAACCACACCTTGTCGCTGATGAGACCGATGATGACCTGCCCGATGATGCCGGCCAGCGGTCCGGCCGCCCAGACCAGGCCCACATCATGAATATCAAGGCCATACTGCGTGGTCAGGATCCAGCTCAGCGCCGAAATCTGAATGGACAGGGCGAAGCCCATGGCGGTGCTGGGCAGGCTGAGTAGCGCAAAAAATGCCGGCGTTTTGTTTTTCTGTATGGGGTGCATGATTCGTCTCGCTCAGCTGGCGGTCAGTGCCGTTCGGTGACTTCTCCGATGCAGGTACAGGCTGTCATGGGGTTTTGCCCTCATGAGTCGGGCTGGTTTTCGCACAGCTCGACATTGTCGGCAATGCGCGTGATCGGCACCGAGCTTTCCAGCGGGGGGTCGTCCAGTTCATAGTGTAGTGTCGCGTTGCCGCAATCATGGAACTCCACCCGGATCACGCCCCCAGGCGCCTGTTTGACTTCCGGGTCGCTGGCGTCGAACACGCCCCCGCTGGTTACCTCGATATCCAGCAGCGCCTGGTTGCCCTGGACCTCGCCCAACGCGGTCAGCCAGCGATGATCCGCTGAGCCGATCATGACGGGTGTCTCAGGCGCCGGCCGCTCGCCGTCAAAGGTAAACCAGGACAGGAACATCAGGCGCCAGGTGGGCAGCACCGTGAACAGGTAGCCCTGACCGGCGGTATCCGCGTTGAACCAGGCATCGTTGAGCGTCCCGTCAAGTCGCGTCAGCGCCGATTCGTTCATCAGCAGGTATCGGCCCGAAAGGGCCGGTATATTGACCTCGATATAGCCTTCGTTGGCGATGAAAACGTCACCGTTCATCACATCGATGGCGCGTAATGGACGCACCAGGTTGTCGCATTCAGGGCAGACCAGCAGCAGGTCCTGGTTCAGTTCCAGTACCTGGTCCTGGCCGGACACGTTCATGGCAAACACCAGCCGCTGATCGCCCCAGGATTTCAGGTCCACATAAAGCGCGGTGTCGGAGTACAGGTGCTGGCGGGCTCCGTGCGACAGGGCGGGCAGCATGCGCCGCAGGCGCATGATCTGCTTGTGGGCCGCAATCAGGTCATTCTGCTCTTGTGACAGCGAATTCTGATCGATGCTGACACCGGGCACCTTGGCGCTGGTGCGCGCGACATGGTCATCGCAAAGCCCCTGGTTGGCGCAATCCTGGGTCACCTGGTTGGCATACCCGGGCACTTCGTCGCCCAGTTCCTCGCCGTAATACCGGGTGATCGGGCCGGTGTACGCGCCCTGGACCATGAAGGCCAGTTCGTGGCGGCGCCAGTACTCAGGGTCCCCGGGCTCCGCGATGTCGGCCCGCTGCAGCAGGTCGCCGTAGCGCACGAAGTCGTGGTTGCCCAGCATCATGTTGGGCAATGCCAGTGGCCGGTAAACGCTCGTATGCGCGCCATAGGCCCAGCTTTCATTGATGGTGGAGGCGGGGCGTTTGGATTGCGCCGGGTTTTCCTCGCCGGCCAGCACGCCGACCGTCGCCCAGCGCAGAGGAAAATCGAAGGCGGAGTCCAGCGCCGGGTTGTTGGCCGGCCCAAAAGCCTGTGCCTGGATATCGTCTGCCCCGGCGAAGATTTCCGAAACCATGTAGCCGAGCGTACCCCAGGCCTCGCCGGCATCGCGTCGGGCCTGGCTGGTGGCCTCCACCGCTGCTCGAATCTCGCGCCAGGCATCCAGCGGCACCTGGTAGGCCTGGTCGAGGCGCCACCCGTCGATGCCGATCTCATCGATCCACCAGGTAGCGACCTCCTTGAAAAATTCGACGGAGCGCGGATCGTCGAATTCCACCACGCGACCAGGGTAACCGCAGGGATCACCGCCATAGTCGTCGAAGTCATCACTGTCCACGGGTAGTTTCCCGGTAGGAGAAGCCGCCACATTACCCTTGTGATGGCCGAACACACCGTCGAAGAAAACGTACAGACCGCGATCATGGGCCTCCTCGACCAGTTCACGGGCATCATCGAGCGTGCCGAAGTTGGGGTCGATGGCGAAGTAGTCGCGCGTGTAATACCCGGTGGCGTCCAGCTTGAGGTCCGATCCGTTGCCACACAGCCGGGCCTGGGGTTGGCCGGCATCGGAATCGAACACGGGCGTGAGCCAGATGGCGTTCATACCCAGGCTCTTGATGTAGTCCAGCGACTGGATGATGCCGCGCAGGTCGCCTTTGTGATGGCTGGTTCCGTAGCCGTCGTTATAGTCGTGGTCCGGATCACCGTCGATGAAGGACTCGACCATCACCTGGTAAATGCGCAGGCCGCAAAATGCCGCGTTTTCGCCGCTGCAGCCATTGTTCTCCTGCAGAGGCCAGGTGCTTTGCTCGATTCGCACCGCGTGGGCCGCTGCACTGAATAACAGTGACAGGATCAGAAAAAGAGCGGACAGCCTGATGCAGTGGTGTGATTGCATGAGGCGATTCTATACAAATCATGTCCCCGTGTTGGACTGCAATCGATTGCAGAGAGAGCGACGCTTTGCGCCGTTCCGGATCAGTACCAGCGTCGATCGCTAGACTCAGCCGCGAACAAAGCCAGGTCACGCAGTTTCACTGCGTCTTCCATGCGCACATAGGGCAGGGTCAGGCTGTGCGATGCCAGGTGCACGGTCAGGTGGGCGATACCCTTGCGATGCTGGACGGGCGTCTGGCGTATATCTACGCGCTGCACCTTGAAGAGGGGAAAGATGGTGGTGGTGTGGCCGAGAAAACCGCGGCGTATATAGCCGTACTCGCCGTCAACGGCCCAGCCGAAGGCGCGCCCCATCCGCCACAGGACGAACCAGCACACAGCGCCAATGGGCAGCAACAGGGCGTACCAGGCAGGATGCGCCAGCAGGGCCGGCAAGGACAACGGAATGGCAAACAGCGTCAGGACAATGACCAGGTTGACACGCAGGTATCGCCCCGCGTCAACCGGCGAAAACCGCGCGGTTCGGCTGTCGCATGCAGGCAGAAACCTGCTCATCATCGCGTGAGCCTGCTCGAGCCTCAGTGAGGGAACCGTAAACGGCGGTTTGCCCGGCATGGGGCCGTTGTCCGCGCCCGTTCCGGCGCTGGCCTGGCGCAGCTGGAGATTGATCAGGCCAAGCCAGCGGGCTATGAAATTCTGCTTCCACACCACGGCCTGGATCTTGTGTTGGCGCAGAGACTCGTCATGACGTGTCAACAACCCGCTATTGCGACGGAAGGTTTCGTCTTGAAGCGTCAGCCGATAACCGTCAAAGCGGAGCAGCGCGCCCAGCATGGAAATCAGGGGCAGCGACAGCAGCACGAGCAGGCCGAGGCCGGTGACCGCGATGCCCAGCAAAACAGCGCCCCCCTCCCGTTGCAATGTGAGGGCGGCCTGCTGAACATTGGGGTGATTGATGACCCCCTCGATGGTTGATTCGGCCACATCACCGGTACCGAAAAAAGCAGCCAGCGCCAATGCCGCCCACAGCATGACATTGGCGGTCAGGCCGTACAGGAGAACTTCGCGCCGCTCCAGCTCCAGCAACAGTGTCGCCCCGTGTGCCCCGTTTCCGGGCGCATCGGGCGCTCCGGATGCCTCAGGGCTTTCATCACCGAGCGCCTCGCCTGCGGCAACCGAGCTGTCTTCAAGCAACCGGGTGCGGATTTCCAGCGCCAGCGTTTTACGGATGCCTGCAAGCTCGATCTCTTTGTCAGTCGTTCCGGCTGTGTCGACGGCCAATACGGCCAGGCCAAAGGGCCTCATGTAAAACGGCTCCCGGACGCCGATGTTCTGGATGCGCTCGAATTCGATGTCAAGTTCCTCGCGTTCGAGCACGCCCTGGCGCACCTGTATTCTGTCTGTGACCACGCGATAGCGAAAGCGCAGCCAGCTGAGCAGCCCGAAACCCAGCATCAAGAGCGGGATGGCGGTGAGCGCCACGGGCAACAGCACGCGGCCGATACCGTCTGAGCTGAACATCACCGCGAACAGGGCGACGAAGCCGGGCGCGGCTTGCGGCGCGACCTGTCGCAGAAGTCTGAAAATGAAAAACAGCGCCGAAAGCGGCGATATTCGATTCCAGTCTGACGCGCCGGTCATGAGATCAGCCTGATTCCGCGCCAGGTTTGCTGCGCTCCAGGATATGGGTGCGCAATCGCTCCGCGTCCGTTGACAACAGACCTTCGATCTTCAGGTCGACACTCCGCCCGCCTGCCGTAAAAAACTTCAGCGTGGACAGGCCGAAGCGTCGCTGAAGCGGACCAGAGCTGACTTCGACATGCTGTATCCGGTTAAAGGGCAGCAAGGTCGTTTTGCGCCAGAACAGACCCGACCGATAGGCGATGTCGTGCGTGCGAAGGGCATAGCCCTTGAGACGGATTCGTGCCAGTGTGAGCAGTGTGGTGACCAGCCCGATCATCACCATCAGCGCGGGCAGCGCTCTGGCAAACAGCCAGGCCAGCTCTGGCGGATAGGGAAAGAGCAGGGCTACAGCCGTGGCGCCGATCACGATGACCGTCAGCACGATGGCGGACTGCGCGAGTAGCTCCTTGCGATGCGCCGGCGGCATGCGGGTCCAGGTCAGTTCCTCTGCGCGAGGCAATTCGGTCGTATCGACCAGGATGTTGGTGAAACTCATGTTCTCCCCTGAGATGGTCTCGGCTGATGTCAGCTTAGCGCGATTAAGCTGCGGCAGTCTGTATGCCATTGGGCCCACGGCGCCGATGGTCGACGCCGCCGCTTTGGCGGGCGCAATGTCATGATGATCGAAGCCTGTCTGCCTGGCGTGATCCCGGTCATGAAATGGCCCCTTATCCGTGAAAAATGAGGTCGCTGGCCGCGCTCAACCGCTTACGCGCCCTGGGCCGTCAGAATCTGTTCGATCGCCATGCGGGTCAGCGGGTGATAGCTGGATTTTGCCTCGTCGTAGATCCGGCTGGCCAGTTCGCTATCTTCTCCGTTGGCGGCCAGTCCGCGGTAGGTTCCGGCCAGCAGCCAGGTGCGGCCAAAGCGCTTGAGGTGTGCCTCCATCGCCGGGTAGGCGGGCAGATGCCGGCGATGGGCGACCTGGGTGAACCATTCACGGGCGATCTCGGCATTGCGCGACTCGCTGAGGCCAAGGGCGCTGTCGAGCAAAGTCAGTTGTTCAGTGGTCGTCGACATCGGCAGCTGCGCCAGTAGATTGACCACCGCTTGTGGACTCCACTGCCCGAAGGGGATTTCATCTGCGACCACTTCGCCGGCGGCGTAGTCCCGGGCAAAGCGGGATGACGCCTCGATGGTCTCAGCCACCGGCACCTCCGCTTCATCCGGCAGTCCCGGCTCGTACAGCCACTGTTCCAGTTGCGCCACGGAGTAAATGCCCGGATTCGGCTGGAACAGGTGCTCATCGATGTAGGCCACGAACTGTTCCGTGGTGATCGACTGCCAGGCAAAGTGGTCGAAATAGGCCGCAAGAAACCGATCAAACCTCTCCCGTCCGAACAGACGCTCCAGGTGATCCAGCATGAACTGGCCTTTCGCGTAGTAGGTTGAGCCTTGCGACTCCTCGCCATCGCCGGCGCGTAAGTCGGGCGCCAGTGCCTGCATCCGCGGCGGAACATAGCCGAACTGCGTTATCAGGTTGGTGTAACTGTTATAGCGTTCTTCGTCGGCACGCGTCTTGCCGTAAAGCATCTCCACCAGCCGTGTGTCGAGGTAGGAGGTGAATCCCTCGTTCAGCCAGATGTCCCGCCAGGTGGCGTTGGTCACAAGATTGCCCGACCACGAATGTGCGAGTTCATGGGCAATGAGGGACGTCAGGCTGCGGTCGCCGGCGATGACGGTCGGCGTGATGAATGACAGGCGCGGGTTTTCCATGCCGCCATAAGGAAAACTGGGCGGGAGAATGAGGAGATCGTAACGGCCCCAGCGGTATTCACCGTAGACGGCCTCTGTCCTGTCCATCATCTCCTGCGTCTCGCCGAACTCCCAGGCAGCCGCTTCCAGCAATTCCGGTTCCGAATAAATGCCCGTCTGTTCGCCAATGGGCGCAAACACAAAATTGCCGACGGCAATCGCCATCAGGTAAGACGGAATGGGCTGGGGCATTCTGAACTGAAAGGTCCCGTTTCGCGGCGCCTGCGGGTCATTCTCGGCGCTCATCAGGGCAATCAACTCGACGGGTGTGCGGATGGTGGCCTCGTAGGTGATGCGGACGGAAGGCGTGTCCTGTAGCGGAATCCAGCTGCGGGCGTGGATACTCTGGGATTGTGAAAAAAGCATCGGATGCTCGCCCCCGGAGGTCAAATCCGGCGGCAGCCACTGCAGCGCGGTTGAGCCCGGGTCGGTACGGTACCGCAGCTCGACCACAAACTCGTCCTCCGGCACGAAGTGCTCAGGCAGTTGGATGGTCAGCGCCTCCCCGAACTCACCCACGGTTTCACCCAGGCTGAACTCGGCGGGCTGGCGGTCATCACCGTTGCCCATCCA
>WTJD01000042.1:0-8601 GCA_011524975.1 Lysobacterales bacterium | reverse complement strand
TCGGTGGCCTCACGGGAGCACGCGGACAGTCCGCAAAGCAGTGTCATCAACAGGATCAGGAGAACTTTGGCTGGTTTCATAACGGCATCCGCCGGTGGGAAAGCGCCGCATTATAACGTGCCGGCGCCGGGCCTGAACCTTGCCGTGGGCGTCGCCCTCCCGCGGGCGGCCTATTCGCTCGTGGCGCGCTCCAGCGCCTCGCACAGGCTTTCGAGCACCCGGACCCTGGCAAAGTTCTTATCGTTACCCTCTACCAGGATCCACGGCGCGACTTGCCTGTCGGTGGCCTGGATCATTTTGTGAGCCGCCTCCGCGTAGTCCTCCCAGCGAGCACGATTACGCCAGTCTTCATCGGTCAGTTTCCAGCGCTTGTGAGGCGTCTCCTCGCGTGACCGAAAGCGCGCCAACTGCTCCTCCTTGGATATATGAATCCAGAATTTCAGCAGTACGATGCCGTGTTCGACCAGCAACTCCTCGAAATTGTTGATTTCCGCGTAAGAACGACGCCACTCAACATCGTTGGCGAAACCTTCGATGCGTTCCACCAGTACGCGCCCGTACCAGCTGCGGTCAAAGACCGTGACCCGTCCTTTGCGGGGGATGCAGCGCCAGAATCGCCAGAGGTAGTGACGCGCGTTTTCCTCATCGGTAGGCGCTGAAAACGGGTGCACCTTGTACCAGCGGGCATCCAGGGCTTCGGTCACCCGGCGAATCGCGCCGCTTTTGCCGGCCGCATCCGGCCCCTCGAACACCAGCAGAACCGACATGTCCCGCGAAGCGGCCCGCATGTGAAGGGCGTTGAGGCGAGCCTGGAGCTCCTTCACTTTGCGCCGGTAGGGCTTTTTCTTGAGCTTCAGGGACAGGTCCAGCGCATCCAGGATGGTTTTTGTCCGCACTGAGTCGTGGCTCCCGTCCGCCGCGTTGTCCGCGTCGCGAATCTCCTGGCTCAGTTCCTCGAGGTATCGGCGCCTGATGTCGGATCTCTTGAGGTGCCGGGTCAGTGCTTCCTTTAACACCTCGCCCACCCGGAGGCTACGGTAGTGATAATCGGCCCCTTCAACGATCTCCCAGGGCGCCTCGCCGGTGTTGGTCCGCGACACGGCAACCTCGGCCGCTTCCAGGAAACGGTCGTACATCTGGTAGTGGGTCCAGTCGATTTCGGAAACCCGCCAGCTGTTCAGAGGGTCATTCTGCAGGGCCTCCAGGCGCTCTTTTTGTGCTTCAGCGCGCACGTGCATCCAAAACTTCAGGATCAGCGCGCCATCATCCGCCAGGGCCTGCTCGAAGGCCCTGATTCTCCCCAGACGCTGCAGGTAGGTATCCAGGTCGGAATTGCCGTAGACATAATCCAGCAGTGGCCGCGAATAGCGACCGCTGAGGTAGATGCCGATGGTGCCCCGCGGCGGCAGGTCGCGCCAGAACTTCCACCAGTAGGGGCGTTGCAGTTCCTCGCCCGTGGGATTGCCGTAGGCGTGCGTCTCGATATAACTGGCATCCATCCACTTGTTAAGCAGGTTGGTGGTGGTGCCTTTGCCGCCGCCACGCACGCCGCCGAAATCGATCAGCATCGGAAAGCTGCCATCGGCGCGTAATTGTGTCTGCAGGTCGAGCAGGGACTCGCGCAGGATCTGTTCTCGTTCCTTGAATGCCTTTTTGGATACGGACTGGCCGAGTTCGGCCGTTTGGAACATGGACGAATTCATGCGGGCGCTCAAAAGCACTTACGATAGCACACGGATTTTCCGGCGGCGGTTCAGGCGGGCTCCTTCTCGTGTTTCATCTCAGGCCCCCGTTCGTCTTGTGGAGGTTCGGCAGCAGAAGATGGGGCGATTTGCCTCAGCGCCCGGCTGCCGATATACAGATCGCCGGTCTGGCCGTGTATGGACAGGATGTCGCCGGCGCTGATCTCCGCCACGGTCGTCTCATCCGCGCTCACCACCCGGGCCCTGCCTTTGCCCACACGCAGCTGTTCCACGCCCAGCACCGCGCTGTAGGGGCGATCCTCGATGGCATGGACGGCCACGGCGGCGTGGGATGTCGACCCGCCTCGGGCCGCGAGCAGGCCATCAACAGAGAGAATCAGCGGTATTTCATCCGGTATCGGATTTTCAATCACCAGGATCACGCCATCCACCCGGTCAGGATCCCAGCCTTTCGCCCGCAATGAATGAACGTCTGCCTCATCGAAGGCCACAATGCCACGGAAAGCACCGCCGCGAATGCCAATGCCCCGTCCATCCGCTGCGCCCGGATCTTCGAAAGTGGCCGGGTTTTCCAGGTGCTCATGTTCAGCGCTGCGGACCTGCAGGATACTGAGCACGCCGCGTTCGACGGTGTATTCGATTTCTGCGTCTGAGCCGAGGAACCGGCGCAGGCGCGCGCTGATGTGGTACAGCTTGCGTTCCAGCATGGGCGCCAGCGAGCGCAGGGTCTGCACCGGCTCGAAGGATTGCGAGGCCGTGACGCCGCCCACCAGGTCGTCACCGCAGGCGCTGAACTTGACGTCTCCGGTAAACGCCCTGAACCCCGTCTCCTGCATTTCAGTGTGCGGTATCACGCCGGTCAGCGAAATGCTCATCTCGTCCATTCCCGCACGCAGGTCCTGTTCGTTCGTGCGGTTGCCGCAGGCCATTTGCTGCACGATGGCGGCCGTATGCCAGCCATTGCTGAGATGCTTGATTTCCCGGTAGCGGCATGCGCGTTCTCGATCCCAGGATTCATGGACTGAGTTCAGTGCCAGCCACAGCTGCAGGTGGGCATCATGAATGACGGCCTCCAACTCTTCCCCATGCCCTGCGTCACGCAAAGCCTGCTTGGAGTCTTCGACCACCTGGCGCATGGCGCTGCTCGGCATGTCGATCTTGAGTTTTACGCCGTGTGCGCGTTTCGCTTTCTCCACCAGGTCGAGCGCCTCCAGGTCAAAGCGCCACCGGGCGGAGGCAAATGAAACGAGGAACCGTCGATAGGCATCCCAGGCGAACCACTCGTCTTCAATGGCCAGTGATTGCGCAACCTCCTCTGTCATGCCCGCGAAAACCACCGTGCTGAGCATGCCGGGCATGGAAAACACCGATCCCCCGCGCACCGCGAGCAGCAGCGGCTTGTTCGGGTCGCCCAGTTTGACCGGCGTGCCCTGGTCGCGCGCAATGTCCTGCTCCAGCTGGGCCAGATGATCACTGAGCGCCTGTTTCAGACGCTCGGGCTCGCTGCGATGCAGGCCTTTTCGGGGCAGGGCGGTGGGAATGATGAACCCGTCGCGAGTGGGTATGCCCAGGTAGGAAATGTAGATCAGGCCTGCGCCCTTGCCGCCGTAACGGCCCTGCAGGCTGACGGCGTGCTGGTGCTCTACCCGCCGCCGGACGTCCTCCCTGTCGGACAGGTGGATGAAGTCCCAGGGGTCGGTGCCGGTTCCGCCGCCCACGCTGTGCAGCAATTCGGGCTCAGAGTGCGTCAGCTCACCGCGCGCGATATCGGCAAAGTGCACCAGGCTATTGAGGTCGTGCATGGTTCGCTGAAAGTTGCCCAGCACCGCGCGCATCTCGTTCTCGCCGTAACCCAGGTGCTCGGCCATGACCTGGTACGCGTCGCTGACGCGGTAAATGAGGCGGTGGTAGTTGCGCTGTATCTGTTCCAGGACATTGAGCAGTTCGAGCGGAGCGCGGGCGGGATTGACCGCCATGCAGGACAGGTCCCAAAGCTCGCGGGAGTAGAGCCCGTCGCGGTTCAGGTTGCCTGCGCACATGTGCACGAAGCGCAGGCACTGATCGAGGTCGACACCACTGTCGGCATAGGTCGAGGCGACGTGCCGCAGGGCGAAAAACCCCATTTCCTCCAGCAGGCAGTCCAGCTGATGCAGCAGGTAGCGCTGGCTCTTGAAGACACCGTGACCGCACACGTCGCCCAGCCGGTGTCGCAGAGCGCTGCTGTGTTCAAACGATGCTGCGTAAGCGCCGGTGCGGTAGGCCTCCAGCAGGTCATCGAGTTCTGAGAAAACGGGGTCCTGGTGGTCGGCCGAGATCTGCCGAATGAATGATTCGACCACTTTGCGAATCTGTTTCTCGGCCATGCGGGGATCGAACGAGTCATCGCCAGGCTCCGGGGATTCCATCGATCGCAGCTGACGCTCAAAGGGCTCTCTCGCCGCGTCACTCCAGCTGGCGCTGCGGGCCTTGCTGGAAAGGCCGCGCAGGCGGTGACGATAAACCCAGCGGTTACCGGCCTGGATGCCGTTGCTGACCAGCGAATCCAACTCCTCCGTGAGGCTGTTGCCAGACTCGCAGCGCAGAAGTTCCTCTGTATAGGCCAGGCGCCATTCGTTGACCCTTTCGGCGATTTGCGCGCTGCCCAGCAGTTGCTCAAGGTGGCCGACGATGCGGCTGACCAGGTCGATGACTTCCGGACGTGTGCGTGCAAGCCGGTCGGCCTCTCCGGGGATTTCCAGCGCGGGATCGGGAAAGTTGGCGTCTCCGGTTTGCAGCCAGCGCAGGTAGGCCCGCGCGAGATCCAGGGTCTGGCGGCCCATCGCGTGATGGGTGCTGCGTCGTATCTCATTGCTGATCGAACTGCCGCGGACATGAATTTCGGCCAGGTCGATGGTGTCCTGCCAGACCTCGTCAATCAGCTTGGGGCGGGAGACAAGGCCGGAGATGGACCGAACCAGCACCCGGGACGGCAACCGCAGGCGCTCTGCGAATGGACCGTTCATGAAATCCACCAGTTCGCCGCGGACCCGGTTGATTTCGTTTTGCAGATTCTTGGCGCCCGGAAGCCCCCGGTAAGAGGTGGTGCACAGGCGGGCCACGAGGAAGCGCAGCAGGTACTGCGCCTCGTGCCGGCTGCCGGAGGTGTTGAGCCGCAGGAGCAGGGCGGCCATATCTCTCAGCCGGGCGACCTGGATGCTGCTCGCTTTCTCGAAATCCCTGGGATAGATCTCCGCTTCCAGGTCCACGACCTGGCCATCGACACCGGCGAGTTCCTGGATCAAGGCATCGTTCAGCAGCGTCCCGTGGGGCAGACGCGTGTCAAGAACCGGGGGTTCGTCGCCGTCAATCAATACGTAGACCGTCAGGCGGCCGTGCGTGTCATAGGGCACAACCAGCGCATTTTGACCGCGCAACACGCGCTGGTTGGCGATCTCGAACATCGGGTAGCGCTGCCGAATGAAGTGGGTGGTTTCCAGGTAGCAGCGAAGGGCTTCCCGGTGCAGATGAGCGGTGTCCGGTTGTCCATAAGCCCGCAGCATTTCGCGGTTCAGGCGGGACATTCTCTGCTGCTCTTCACCGGCCAACGACGGGGCGGGGCTCAACATCTGGATGCGGGCCCCGGACATGGCCTTGTGCCTGGGCGGTGAGGCCGGCTCATAGATGCCGGTGACCTCACGCAGTGCCTGGTACAGGGGCAGGTCCTGTGCCTGCAGTCGATCACTGACCTCCACCAGAGCGGTCATGTAATCATCAAACCGGCTGCCGGCGATGGGTACCTCATGGGCGGTTGCCAGGCGCTCGATGATCATCAGCAACTCTTCGCGCAAGAGCTCATAGAGCTCCCGGCCCTGCAGTTGGGCCAGGGCCCGAGCCAGTGCCAGCGAGACAGAAAGCACCGCGTTCATGCCCAGGTTCTGCTTGCGCTGCATGATGGCGATCTGATCTTCCCGGCTGTCATCCTGCAGGCACTTGCCGCGCCGTGTCGCGGTGGCCAGTTCCGCGCGCAGCAGTTGGCGGTCGATATCGAGCAGGGCCCATGTGGCGGCATCCTGCTTTTCAAAGACCGGCGCCAGGAACTGGTGTACGTGATCGACCGCGTTGAGGCAGCCCTTGCCCCCGTAGCGTCTGCAGCGGCGAAAGAGGTTGACCAGGTCGTCATCCCCGGTGGCTGTCACGTCAGCCAGGGTGGTTTCCGGGGCGAAGGCGAATAGCCCCGAATGTTGTTCCACCAGAAAGCCCCCATGCTGCTGAACGATCTCTCTGTATTCCGCGGCTTCAAAGTAATGATCGACCAGATGGACCGCTTCACCGGTGCCGGCAGAGGTGCCCAGCGGCGTTGCCCCGTGATGACTGACCCGGTAGGTTTCATCCAGCCTGGAACCGGGCACATCCAGGCAGACATCCGCGCCGACCGTGGGAATGCCGGCGTTGGTAGGTTCTTCGCGGGCAGCCACCGCCACCACCCGGGCAAACGCCGGCGGTCTGGGCTCATCGGCAGAGGCCCGCGTCACCTTGTCCATCTGGGTGGCCACTGCCTGGTACTTGACCAGCCGCTCCGTGTTGGCGCCGCCACCGCATTTCAGCCCCAATGCGTTAATGGCCAGGGCGAAATGCGCTTCCATGTCGTCATTCGGGCTCTTGGAGCGATGGGACACGATCACGTTCATTCTGCGCCCCAATGACACCAGGATGGCCAGCAGCGTCTCGTACAGCGTTCCGATCTGATTGGCTTTGATCAGCACGGAGTTGATCAACTGCTTGTCCACCGCTTGTTCGATGGTGCGGTCATTGGTTGTGACGAGATCGTCTCCGACCACCAGCACCCGGTCACCGAGCGCGTCCAGCAGCCGGCGCCAGCCTTCTTCGTCGTCTTCCGAGAAACCGTCTTCGATCGACACAATGGGTATGTCGTGATCCACAATGGCCTGGCGGTAGATCTCCAGCACACCGTCCCGATCCAGCACTTTCTTGGCATGATCGCGCCAGAACAAATACATGCCGACGCTGTCGGGCATGTCGAACTCCTGGCGATAGGCGATTTCCAGTTCTGACAGCGCCGGGTCGAGGGCGATGGCGACCTCCTCGCCCGGTGAGTAGCCGCATTCCCGGATGGCCTGTTTCATCATGTGCCAGAGCCGTAATTCCGGCAGCTCGAAATCGCCGCGATCCACGTAGGGCGCCAACCCACCTTCGAGCCCGATGCCCATCACCCTGCAGCCCTCGGCTTTCTCCAGGATCTCCTTGAGCCGGTTCTGCAGGCGTACCGTCATTTCCTGCGCTTCCTGGACGTCCAGCGCGCCCAGGATCAGGAACATGGCCTCCTGCATGCTGATGTTGGACTCGGGGTATTCTTTCTCGGTATGCCGCCCGCCCATGCCGCAATTGCGAAATTGCCAGGGCGCTTCGACAGCCCCAAGCCTGGGGTGCAGCGCGCTTTGCATTCGACGCTCGATGAGGCGTTGTCGCGCACGGGCCGCGCTGGCCGACCAGCTGCTCTCCTGTTGGACGGTTTCGGCGGCTTTTGCAGCTTCTTTTTCGCGCCGTTGAAACGCCCGGTACTTGCCGGGATCGGCCAGCAGGAAATCCAGCAGACACACGATACCCAGGCCGCACGCCAGGCGCCCTGTGTATATCGCCCACGGCAGGTTGGCCATCAGCCCGAGGCCCAGCAACAACAGCGCCAGGGGGAGGGCAAGGCGTGCCACGTTCCGGCTTGCTCGAGGGCCGGCCGCGGCCACCGCCAGGTTGTAGGGGGCGTCAGGGTAGTAATTCAGGCCCTCGCGCTTGACGCCCTCGGCGCGACCATAGGGTATGAGCAGAAACTGTCGGAGCAGATAGCGGGCGCGCAGCGGGGCAGGCGTGTTCAGTCGGGACTCGACCTGCTGCTGGATGCCGTCGCTGAGCGCTCTGAGTTTGGCTGCCTCCAGGAAGTGCCCCAGTTCATGCAGCGCGATGGCAGCGTGGAATACGAGCAAGGTAAAAGCGGCGGAGACCAGCGTTTCATGACTGGCGAAGATATAGGTCAGGACACCCGCGCGGTCGGCTGCTGAATCGGGGATGGACAGCACGGACGAGATGAAGGCGACGTGAAAGGAAACCAGGATATGATTGGCGATCACCCACCCTTCCTGCAGGAAAGACCGGGCGTCAGCGCGTTCCGACGCGCTGCCGGCGCATCCCTGGATGGGCTCCGACGCAATGTGTTCCCGGGTCATGGCGCCTTCGGATATGACTCCCCGAAACTCTAGATAGCCCCGGCGGGCGGGGCAATGACCCAGGTCACGGCGGCCGAGGCCGCCTTCAGACGACCGATGGCGCGTGATAGCATGAGCCATCCCAGACCGTGGCCGGTATTCATCATGAAAACCATTGTTCTCAACAAGCTTGAAGGCACCGAGGTGCCGTTCATCAGGGGCATCCTGACCCGCTCCCTGCTGGATGCGGGAATGCCATTCGACGAGGCATTCGATTTTGCCACCCGGGTGCGAAAACAGATCAGCAAGCGCGCGAACATCACCCATGAGGAGCTCAGGGAGCTGGTTGCCGAGCGCCTGGAAGGCTATGGGGACACAGCCGTGCGCCGGGCCTACAGCGACACAACGGTGGCGCCCGGTAAGATACTGGTGATCAGCAGGAGCGGCGGGTCCAGCGCGTTCTCACGAGGTCGGCTGGAGAATTACCTGGAGGCGACCGGCCTGGAGGCGCGGAACGCCGAGAAGGTCACCGCGCGGGTCTACGATCAGCTGCTGGTCCACGGCGCGGAGTCCATCACCACCGACAAGCTGGGTCTGCTGACCTATCTCTGTGTTCGTGAGGAAATCGGCAAAAAAGCCGCTCGACGCTTCCTCATATGGACAGAATTTCAGCGCAGTGGTCGACCCCTGCTGCTGCTGGTGGG
>WTJD01000230.1 GCA_011524975.1 Lysobacterales bacterium | reverse complement strand
CCCTAAACTAGGCTGTACGAAGAGGAAATGATATGCATTTCAAATTGATCATCATCATGGTGGAAGACGACCGGACGCAAAGCGTCCTGGATGCCTCCCGGGAGGCCGGCGCCACCGGCTATACCGTGCTCAACCAGGCTAGAGGAGAAGGCGTTAATCCTGCGAAAACTTTTTTGGGGCTGAGCATCGACAGCCAGGTAGACGTGATACTGATGCTCGCTGAAGAGCACTTGAGCCGAGACATCATGGAGACAATAGCCCAGGCAGGCGAGTTTGAAGGAAGCTCGGGCGCGGGCATCGCATTTCAGATCGATGTAGAAGACGCCATCGGTGTGAGACACCAGATCCAGGCATTGGCAGAAACAGTGGAGGACAGGCTGTGAACAAAGGAAAGCAAAGAATCGCTGTTCGGGATGTCATGAAACCCGAGATCGACATCGTCGATGGCATGTTGACGGTAACGGAGGCCATGCGCAACATGGAAAATCATGACACCCGAACGCTGATCGTTGACAAACGCGATGACGAGGATGAATACGGCGTGGTCATGTTTGGCGATATCGCCCGTCAGGTGTTGGCAAAGAACCTGTCACCGGACCGGGTCAACATTTATGAAATCATGTCAAAACCGGTCATCAGCGTGCACCCCGACATGGATGTTCGATATTGCGTCCGCCTCTTCGACCGCTTTGGCATGTCACGTGCCCCGGTCATAGAAGGCGGCAAGATCCTGGGGTTGGTCAGTTACACCGACATCGTGCTCAGGGGGCTGATGCGGGACGTGCTCTGATTGACCGGACCAGACCGGCAACAAAAGACCGGCAACAACAGACCGGCGGGGACGACGGGCGAGAAAAGACGGGCCGGGGCAGGCTTACCAGGGCAGCAGCTCACCCTCGGCGTGCCAGAAAGTACCGCTGTTATCCCTATCCAGACCTTCCATGCGGGCAATCAGGCCAGAGGCGGAGTGCGCTACCGGAACACCGACGCCATTGGTCATCTCCGTCGCCACCATGCCCGGGTGCAGAATGCCCACGGAGATTTTGCGCGGCGCGAGGTCGACGGCCAGGCTCTTGCCGGCGATATTTACGGCCGCCTTCGACATACGATAGCCGTAATAACCACCGGATGTATTGTCATCAATAGAGCCCATGCGGCTCGTGATGATGCCGATCTTCGAACCCGCCCCCAGTTTTGGCAGCAAGGCGGCGGTCACCCTTAAAGGCCCCATGGAATTCACCTGAAACTGCCTCTCCATGCTGTCAAAATCCAGCGCATCCAGTGTCTCACGGACCAGGATACCCGCGTTGTTGATCAGCCAGTCATAGATCGGCTCCTCAAGCTGGTCCGCCAGGCCCCTCAGCGCGCTCGAGTCGCACACATCAACGCCTTGAATCACCCTGACCCCGAGCGCGTCAAGGCCGGGGGATGAACGTCGGCACAACGCAGTCACCTGGTCACCGCGTTCTGTCAACTGCCTGCTCAATTCAAGCCCGATGCCTCGGTTGGCGCCGGTGACAATGATTTTTTTCATGGCTTTTCCTCCATCCGGGGACCCAGCACGGCATGTAAACGGCGCTTTACCCGTCATGCGCGCTTCATTGACTGGCCGCGGCTGTACTCGCTGCCAGATCGCGAGGGGTCGATGTGGTCGAAGTAGTCGACCCCGCAGGCTCTGGCTGACAGCCCCAGCGCGTCAAACCAGAACGCCCGGCGAAAGCTTCGCCGGGCGTTTTCTGCTCAAAGAGGACGTAGGGTCAGTCTTCTTTTCTCATTTCCACGCGTCGGTTCTTGGCTCGTCCTTCCCGGGTCGCGTTGTCCGCCACCGGTTCAGACTCACCGTAGCCCTTGACCGTCAAACGGTTCGAGTCGACACCGTTGTTCACCAGGTAGTCACGCACGGACTCTGCGCGTCGCTCAGACAGCTTCTGGTTGTATTCTGCCGAACCGGTGCTATCGGTGTGGCCGGCAATTTCCACAATCAACTGCGTGTGCCGCCCCAGGATCTTCAGAGCATCATCCAGCGCCGCTTTCGAGTCAGCCGTCAGCGTGGCGGAATCGAACTCGAAGTTCACGCCAATCATCTCGTAGGCGGGTTCCAGTTCGCAGCCGTTATTGTCGACGGCCGTATCCGCAGGCGTGTTCGGGCAGCGATCCTGGCTGTTGACCACACCATCGCCGTCGTCATCGAGTTCGCAACCATTCTCGTCCACCCGCGCGCCGGCAGGCGTGTTGGGGCAACGGTCCTTGCTGTCGACAACACCATCGCCGTCGCTGTCCAGCTCGCAACCGCGCTCGTCAACCCTGGCGCCAGAGGGCGTGTCAGGGCATTCATCCAGCCGATCCGGCACGCCGTCACCATCGAAATCGAGTTCACACCCGTTCTGGTCAACTTCAGCGCCGGGGAAGGTGTCGGGACAGCGATCATTCTGATCTTTCACACCATCTTTGTCTTTGTCCTTGCCCGCGCAGATCGCCGCGCCAACCGCCGCGCCAACCGCTGCGCCAAGAACGCCTCTGTCCGAGTCACCCAGCGCGCCGGCCGCGCCACCAATCGCGACACCCGCCAGTGTGCGCACTTTCCCCAGTCGCCGAACCAACCGCTCTTCTGGTTGGTGGACGCACAGCCAGAAACCAGCAGCATGACCAGCAACGCCGCGCCTGTTTTCTGCAAACTTTTCATTATTTAGCTCCCTCTGAAATCGACGTGTAGTCCTGTTGTTCGGCATTTTCCCGAACCGCGACATTATGCCACCTTAACTGTTTGAATGGGGGCTCTGAAGCCCCATCCGCTCCAATAAATTGGGCAATAC
>WTJD01000287.1 GCA_011524975.1 Lysobacterales bacterium | reverse complement strand
GGGAAGGTACCCACCAGGTCCAGGGGGTTCTGGGTGGCGACCACGAAAAACGGATCGGGCAGGGCCTTGGTTTCACCTTCGACAGTGACCTGTCCCTCGGCCATGGCCTCCAACAATGCGCTCTGGGTTTTAGGTGTTGCCCGGTTGACCTCGTCCGCCAATACCAGTTCGGCGAAGATGGGGCCGGGGTGAAATTCGAACTGCTCTTGATCCCGGCGGTAAATCGATACACCGAGAATGTCTGCAGGCAGCAGGTCGCTGGTGAACTGTATGCGCTGGTATTTTGTGCCCGTCACGGCCGCCAACGCATGGGCCAGTGTGGTCTTGCCCACGCCGGGCAAATCTTCGATCAGCAAATGGCCCCTCGCCAGAAGGCAGCTGAACGCGAGGTTGATGGCTTCGTGCTTGCCCAGCACGATGTCTCCGGCCACGGCGATCGCCCGCTTCAGCTGCTCTCTTCGAGCATTGGCGGGCAAGGCCTCCTGAACTGTCTTCCCTGTCATCCCTTCCATCCGAGTTCCTGCGTTCAGCCATGTTGAACGGCTTGTTATTGTGGGCAGGCTAAAGCACCTGGCCGGTTCATTTTGACGCCGGATCAGTATAGCACCGGGGTGTAACAGGCCAAACGAGCGCGGTTTGCGCTGAACAGTTCGGCCGGCCGGCCTGAAAGGGATCACCCCGGCAATCCGGGGTGCCTGGGATCGTTGCTCAGGGGCTTTATTCTTCGATATCCGCGCGGCTGAAATCGTCCACGGCGATGACCTCGGTCACGGCCTGCTGAGCGAGCCGCACCCTGGTCGCCTGCTCTTCGGTGATGACGCCGCTTTCCACCGCTCTCCGTACCAGGGTTTCGTGATTCCCGGGCGTCAGGTGGGTCCGCAGCGCGTTCTGGATGGCCTGCTCAGCATCCGCAGAATCCAGAACGAGATGGAAAGCCCGGTTGAGCTTACCGGTCGCATCCTCGCCGTCAGAGAGAAATACGCCCTCTACGAGACGGTCCCGGCTCGGGTTTTCCGTCATGAGGATTCTGGCCAGTTTGCGGCCTGAGCGATCCGATGGCGGTCGGTAAGACCTTCCCAGGGGGAAAATCAAAAGCTGTAACAGGCGCCCGAGCAAGCTCGGCTGAACGTTCTGCAGGACGGCATACAAAGCGTTCTGTATCGTAAACAGGCTGTCCTTGACCGCCCAGCGCACCAGGGGCAAGTCTTGCGCGGGCCGGCCGTCGTCCTCGAACCGCTTCAGCACCGCGCTGCACAGGTAGAGGTGGATCAGGACATCGGCCAGTCGGCCCGAGAGTTTTTCCCGGAATTTGAATTTGCCGCCATACCTGATCAGGACGGCGTCCGAGAGCAGGGCGAAAGCGGCGGACATCCTGGTGAGTTGCCTGAAATATCGGGCGGTTGGCCCCCTCACCGGCGCTGTGGTGGAGAGTCCGGCCGTGATGGCCAGAAGAAACGCGCGGGTTGCGTTGCTCAGGACGTGTCCAACGTGCGAGAACAGGGCGTTGTCGAAATGCTTGCGAGCATTGCCCTCGAGCCGGCCTCGAACCGCGTTCATTTCCTGCAGAAGCCACGGATGGGCCCGAATGACGCCCTGGCCGAATATGATCAATGTTCGGGTCAGAATGTTCGCGCCCTCAACCGTGATCGAAACCGGTATCGCCTGGTAGGCATGTGCAAGGTAGTTATTGGGGCCCATGATGATGCCTTTGCCGCCGTGGATGTCCATGGCGTCGTTGATCACCTGGCGGTTACCCTCTGTCAGCTGGTACTTGGTGACGGCCGTGAGCACGCCGGGCCGTTCGCCAGCGTCCAGGGCCTGCAGGGTCAACCGGCGGGCAGCGTCCATTCGATAGGTGCGTCCCGCAATACGCGCCAGAGGCTCTTCGATACCTTCGAAGTAACCGATGGGCAGGCCAAACTGTTTTCTTATCCGGGCGTAGGACCCGCTCACAACGGCTGACATTTTGCCGCCGGCCGTGCCCAATGCGGGCAGGGATATTCCGCGGCCTGCTGACAGGCAATGCATCAGCATGGACCAGCCCTGTCCCACCCGCGATGATCCCCCGATGACCCAATCCATGGGGATGAACACATCCTGGCCACGAATGGGCCCGTTCTGGAATACGGAACCGGTTGGCAGGTGTCTGCGGCCAATCTCTATGCCCTCCCGATCGGCCGGAATCAGCGCGCAGGTGATGCCCGGCTCCGGATCATCGCCCAGCAGGCCATCGGGGTCGAGCGCTTTGAAGGCGAGTCCAATCAAGGTGGCAACGGGCGCCAGGGTGATATAGCGCTTGTCCCAGTTCAGCCGCAGCCCAAGAACCTCTTCGCCCTCGAATTCGCCCATGCACACCACGCCGGTGTCTTCCATGGAACCCGCATCGGAACCGGCCAGTGGTGATGTCAGGGCGAAGCAGGGAATCTCCTTGCCGCTGGCAAGCCTCGGTAGAAAATGGGTTTTCTGCTCCTCGGTGCCGTAGTGCAGCAGCAATTCAGCGGGGCCCAGCGAATTGGGGACCATGACCGTCACCGCCGTGGTCGGGTTTCTGCTGGCGATCTTCATCACCACCGCTGAATTGGCCTGGGCCGAGAAGTCCAGTCCGCCGTAAGCTTCCGGGATGATCATGCTGAAAAACCGATGTTCCCGCAGATAGGCCCAGACCGGGTCAGGAACGCGGCGGTGATGCTCGCAGATTTCCCAGTCGTCCAGCATGCGGCAGAGTTCTTCCACCGGGCCGTCTAGAAACGCCTGCTCTTTTTCGGTAAGCGTCGGAGCCCCGAGGCGCAACAGCCGCCGCCAACGTGGCCGGCCACTGAAAATTTCGCCCTCCCACCAGACCGTGCCGGCTTCCAGCGCCTCGCGTTCGGTGCGTGACATGGAGGGCATCACCTTGCGGTACCAGCCGAACAGGCGGTCGCTGATCAATAGCCGTCTGAGCGGCTTGATGGAGAAACCCATCAGGGTGACGGTGATGATGCCGAACGCCCAGCGAAAGCCGGTTGGGGTGGGGTAAATCAGCCGCAGCCTGGTCAGCACTACGGTGATGATGAACAGAAGAATCACCGAGACCACCAGGGGGACCCGGTTATAGGAGAGAATCATCAGGGTAATCAGAATGATCGCCAGAAACAGGATGGACATGTCTGGTTAGCTCTCCCTAAAGGTGCTGCGCTTTGAAGCCGGCTCCGAACCGGCGTTGGGCGGGCCGCTCACCCGCACCGTAAGATCGCGCATTCAGTGCATCATATGAAACGCTTTTAGCGAGGGTCAAGCATACCCTGGCGCGCCGTCATGCGGATTGCGGGAAACAGGCATGACCTATAAAATTACGGTGTTTTGCCCCCGGGCCAAGTGATGTTAATGGCGGGGATCAATCTTATATATAAATCAATTTGATACGAGGTTATATTCAAGTGACAACCGAGAAGACACTCTCCATCATCAAGCCGGATGCCGTGGCTAAAAACGTCATTGGTGAAATTTATTCCCGGTTTGAAGGCGCCGGCCTCAAGATCGTGGCGGCCAGGATGGCCCATCTTAGCCGCGAAGAGGCAGAGGGTTTCTATGCTGTTCACCGCGAGCGGCCTTTCTTCGCAGACCTGGTGGCATTCATGACCTCGGGTCCGGTGATGATACAGGTGCTGGAAGGTGAAAACGCGATCGCGCACAACCGCGAACTCATGGGTGCCACCAATCCCCAGGAAGCGGCGCCCGGTACGATCCGTGCCGATTTTGCCAACAGCATTGATGCCAATGCGGTCCATGGCTCTGACGGGCCTGATACCGCGCGGACGGAAATCGAATATTTCTTTGGTGCCGGGGCGGCGGACTGATCGACAGAGGTTATTACGGTGTCCGCCGAATCCACCCGCATTAATCTGCTTGACCTCGATGAGAACGGGCTGCGGGCGTTCTTCGTCTCAATCGGAGAAAAGCCTTTCAGAGCCCAGCAGGTTCTGAAATGGATGTACCACCACCAGCTTGACGATTTCCAGGCGATGACAGATCTCAGCCTCGATCTGCGCCAGCGCCTGCAGCTGCTGGCGGAGGTTCGCGCGCCCGAGGTCCTGCGGGAGCAAAAGTCGCAGGACGGCACCATCAAATGGCTGTTGGGGCTGCCGGGCGGCAACGCCGTGGAAACGGTATTCATTCCAGAGCCGGGCAGGGGAACGCTCTGTGTTTCTTCTCAGGTGGGCTGCGCGCTCAATTGCCGCTTTTGCTCTACCGCCACGCAGGGCTTCAGCCGCAACCTGACAACGGCTGAAATCATCGGGCAGGTCTGGTTGGCGGCCAAGATGCTGGGACACGAACGTAATGGGCGTCGGGCCATCACCAACGTCGTCATGATGGGCATGGGCGAACCCTTGCTGAATTATGAATCGGTACTGCCGGCACTGAGGTTGATGCGCGACGACCTGGGCTTCGGTCTGGCCTCCAAGCGGGTGACGGTGAGCACCGCGGGCATGGTGCCGGGCATCAGGCAACTTCGGGAAGATGTCGATGTGGCCCTGGCGGTTTCATTGCATGCGCCGGAAGACCGCCTCAGGACCGAACTGGTGCCGCTGAATCGCAAATACCCCATTGACGTGTTGATGCAGGCGTGCCGGGAGTATGTTTCCGACCGCCGCAAACGGTCCGTGACCTTCGAGTACACCTTGATGCAGGGGGTCAATGATCACCCGGAACACGCTAGAATGTTGGCTAAGCTTCTCAGGACGGTGCCCAGCAAATTGAATCTGATTCCATTCAATCCATTCCCGGGGACCGGGTATCGCTGTTCCACGTCCCGTCGAATCGCTGCTTTTCAGGAAATCGTCATGTCGGGCGGGCTGATAGCGACCGTTCGCAAAACCCGAGGCGAGGATATCGATGCCGCTTGTGGTCAGCTGGTCGGGCGCGTTCAGGATCGGACCCGCAGAAGCGCGAGGCTCAAGGCCGCCATGACGGGAGTATCGGAATGAACGGATGGAAAGGGCTGATCTGCCTGATCTGCATGGCCTTGCTGGTGGCATGCGCAAGCACCGGTAATGCGCCGGATGCGTCCGACGAGGCCAGAAAGGCGGCGGAAGTCAATACGGCGTTGGGTCGTGAATACATGAGTCGCGGTCAGAACGAAGTGGCGCTGGAGAAACTCAAGAAGGCCATCGCGGCCGACCCAGACTACGCGCCCGGTCACACCATGATCGCGGTGCTGTACGAGCAGATCGGTGAAATGGAACTGGCCGGAAAACATTATCAGAAGGCCGTAAAGGCCAGTCCGCGCAACGGTGATGTCAATAACAACTATGGCGTATTCCTCTGCGCCACCGGCCGTTACGTGGAAGCGGAAAAATATTATCTGCAGGCCGTGGAAGATCCCTTTTACAGTACGCCTGAAGTTGCATACGGGAATGCAGGTTCGTGCATGCTGCAGGATAATAACCTGACAAAAGCTGAAAAGTATCTTAGGCAATCCATTGAATATAATGACCAATTTACAGATTCTTTGATGGCCATGTCAGGCCTGAAATATCGCACCGATGATTACATGAGCGCGAGAGCATTCCTGCAGCGATATGAGGCCGCCGGCGGCATGTCTGCGGAAGGACTGTTCATGGGCATGCAAATCGAGCGGCGTCTCGGTGATTCAAGAACAGCGCAGGAATACGAAAATCAGCTGTTGAGGCGATATCCCGATTCTGTCGAGGCGCGCGAGATCGTGGCGGGGGACGTCGAATGACTGAGCAGCAGCTACTCATTCCGCTGGATATTGGAGAGCGGCTCGCCAAGGCCAGAAGAGCGCAACGCAAATCTCTGCAGTCGTGCGCCACGGCGTTGCGTGTTCCGACGGAGGTGTTGGAGGCCATTGAAGCCAACCAACTAGATGGGTTTGCACCGATCTACCGACGTGGCTACATCCAGAGCTACGCGCAATACCTGGGGATGGAGCAGACAGAGACAGATGAGCTGCTCGGCGGTATTGGTCAGGATGAGCCGGAGCTTAAGTCGATATTTGTAAACGCCGGCGCCGTACAGTCATCCGATCGATGGCTGCGCGTCGCCAGTTATGTTCTGGCCTCCCTGCTGATTGGAACCCTGGCCTGGCAATTGACGCACGAGGCCGTTCGCCTCTTGCCGGGCGATCGCTCTGACAGAATGACGGAGTCGGCAACGGGCGCGGCTACCGGCGTGGAACTCGACATGCCCGAACGACACGGCCACGTGAACGCGTCTTTGGCGGCACTGGAAAATATGCGGCTGAGGCCGGCTGAGGATGCAACCGACGCCAGCGATCCCTCGCGGGCCGCCTGGTCCGCTCTGAATCAGAGCGACGACAGTCAGGATGAATTGCCGCCGGGTCATCACCGCTTGAGGCTGGAAACCTCGGGCGACAGCTGGATCGAAATTATCGATGCCACGGGTACGCAGCTGGAAATGGACCTGGTTCGTGGCGGAAGTGAGCGTTCCTACGAGGGCGAGGCGCCTTTCAGAATCCAATTCGGCCGCGCTTCTGCCGTCAGCCTGTTTCTGGATGGGGACCCGGTGGACCTTTCGGCCAATACGGCAGGTGACGTTCTACAGATGACGCTGGATAACAACACGCCCGCGGGTTCGACGGTAACGGTGCAGACACAGGATGGCTAGCGGCCCGGTGTCTGCGTGGTCGGCATGGTTGAAGACGGCCGCCCAAACGTCCCCCTTTGACACAATTTCAATGCACGGATAATTCAAGCCAGTGAGTTCCGTTTTTCAATCCATTCGAGGGATGCATGACATCCTTCCCCAGGACATCGCCCTGTGGCAGCGGCTTGAGCACGCCGCGGCAACGGTGTTTTCGAGTTACGGCTACCGGGAAATTCGTATGCCCATTCTCGAAAAAACGGAAGTCTTTACCCGCGCCATCGGGGTCGCGACGGATGTGGTTGAAAAGGAGATGTACTCATTCCTCGACCGCAACGAGGAGTCGCTCAGCCTCAGACCTGAGGGCACCGCGGGCGTGGTCAGGGCCGCCTTGCAAAACAGGCTGCTCTATGGGCATCCCGTGCGGCTCTGGTACAGCGGTCCGATGTTCCGATACGAACGGCCTCAGAAAGGCCGGACACGACAATTCCACCAGTTGGGCGCGGAATTGTTCGGGGCTCCGGGCCCGGATGTAGACGCGGAGTTGATCCGCATGGGCGAGCGGATCTGGTCGGAACTTGGCCTTGAGGGGATCAGGTTGGAGCTGAACTCCCTGGGCACCGCTTCGGAGCGGGCCGCGTACCGGGAACAGCTGGTTGCTTTCCTGTCCCGGCACGCCGACGCGCTGGACGGGCCAACCCGCGAACGCCTGGAAAGAAACCCCCTGAGGGTGCTCGACAGTAAAGACCCTGACGTGCAGTTGCTGCTCGATCAGGCGCCAAAGCTGATGGATGTCCTTGGAGAAGACTCAAGAAGGCATTTCGACGGCGTGTGTGAGTTGCTGACCGGCTTGGGCGTGGCGTTCGTCATCAACCACAAGCTCGTTCGTGGCCTCGACTACTACTGTCATACCGTGTTCGAGTGGATCACTGAAGACCTCGGGGCCCAGGGCACGATTTGTGCGGGAGGGCGATACGATGGCCTGATTGAGCAACAGGGGGGTAAGCCGTGGCCAGGAATCGGGTTTGCCATGGGCGAGGAGCGACTGGTGGAGTTGCTTCGTCTGAAGGATAATGTCGGCCCTGCGCACCCCCATGCTTATGTCGTCATGTTGGGCTCCGGCAGCAAGCTGGCGGGCCTGCAAATGGCAGAGCGTCTGAGGGACAAACTTCCCGGTCTGCGCGTGCTGAGCCATGCTGGGGGCGGAAACTTCCGTGCCCAGTTCAAGCGGGCTGATAAAAGCGGAGCCGCCCTGGCCCTGGTGATCGGAGAAAATGAGCTGGAGAATGGCACCGTGGTGGTCAAGCGTTTGCGCGAGGACCTGCCGCAGGAGACGGTTTCACTGACGGTTCTGGTTGACTGGTTGCGAGACTGGATGACGGACGGACCATGAACAGAATCCCGCCTGGGACAGGGCGGGAACATCAATGAAAAGAGAGCGAAGATGGTAGAGATTTACGATTCACACGAGCAGTCGGAACGCGTCAAAAATTGGTTGCGTGAAAACGGCGGCGCCATGGCTATGGGGTTGATCCTGGCCTTTGGCGGCCTGTACGGCTTCAAGCAGTGGCAGCTGTGGTCCCAGTCCAAGGAGCAGAAGGCGTCCGCCGAGTATCACGTGATGGTTGATCTGCTGGGCGCGGGGAACCTCGATGGCGCGGTGGCCAATTACGAGACATTGAAAGCGGATCATTCCAAATCCGCCTACACATCGTTGGCAGAGCTGCACATGGCCAGTGCCCGGGTTGAAGCCGGTCAGGCGGAGTTGGCCCTGCCGATGCTCGAGTCCGCCATGATGAACGCGGAGCCCAGTCCGGTCCGAATGATCGCTCGTGAGCGCCTGGCGCGCGTCAAGATGCAGTTGGAGGATTACGAGGGCGCTGTAGCCTTGCTCGATGGCGCCCCGGATGTGTCCGGTTTTGAGGCTCAGTTTGCGGAGATTCGCGGTGATATCCGCCGCCGTCAGGGCGACAGTGATGGCGCGGTGGAATACTATCGCCAGGCGCTGGCGCTGCTGGAGGAGGGTGCGGGTGACCGCCTGTTCCTGCAGATGAAGCTGGAAGCGCTTGGTGCGTCGGCAGGAGATGCCTGATGAAATGGCTGCGTCTGCTGACGGTGGTTCTCGTCCTTTCTGCCCTCCAGGGCTGCAACTGGATCAAAGGCTGGGGAAAGAGTGACGACCCAGGGGCCCCGGCTGAGTTGATCGAGTTCAATCCGACGCTCGCCACCCGAAAAATCTGGTCCCAGTCCATCGGAAAGGGTATCGGCAAAGCGGAGCCGCAGCTTCGGCCTATCTACTGGGACGGCAGTGTATATGCAGCTGATTACAAGGGGCGGGTGGTTGCTGTTAACGCCGAAACCGGCTCTGTGCGATGGGAGGTTAAAACCGAGCTTCCCCTGTCCGGCGGCCCCGGCGTCAATGGCGATAATCTTTTCATTGCCACGGAAAACGGCGAGGTTCACACGCTCAGCACGGTGGATGGAACACTGCTCTGGACAGCCCAGGTGTCTTCGGAAATCCTGGCCGCGCCGGTGGCAGGTGATGGCGTGGTCATCATTCGTTGCGTTGACGGGCGGATATTTGGTCTGGATGAGGAAAGCGGGCGCCGCCTCTGGATCTACGACCGGTCGGTACCCCTGTTGACCTTGCGCGGAAACTCCGTGCCGGTGATATGGGCTGGCGTTGCGTACATCGGATATGACGGTGGTGAGGTTATCGCCCTCGACATCGAAACCGGCCTGATTATCTGGGAACAGACCGTGGTGACGTCGGAAGGCCGATCGGAGCTCGAACGGCTGTCTGATATCGACGGCGATATGGTATACGTGGCTTCCGACCTGATTGTTTCCAGCTACAAGAACCGCCTGGCTTCGCTGGCGGCGGACTCCGGCCGGTTGCTCTGGTTCAAGGACATCGCCTCCTCGACCGGCGTGGTGGTGGACCGCACCAACCTCGCGGTCAGCGACCAGACGGGACACCTCTGGCTGTTGGATCGCCGCAACGGCAGCACGGTGTGGAAGCAGGATCAGTTGGAAAATCGGCAGCTGACCCGACCCGGGTTCATGGGCAATTTTGTCGTGGTGGGTGATTTCGAAGGTTATCTGCACTGGATCAATACCCTTGACGGAAATATGGCCGCACGTGAAAAAGTGGGCGGCAAGGGATTTGTAACGGGTCCGCTCGTGGTGGGTAACCGCATGTACGCCTTGACCCGCAAAGGCAAACTGGTGGCATATTCCGTGGGCGGGGACCTCTGAGTCAGCCGCCACATTGCCTGGCTGGTGCCCAACATGCTTCCCGTTATCGCCATCGTCGGCCGTCCCAATGTTGGCAAGTCGACCCTGTTCAACGCGCTGACCCGGACACGGGATGCCCTGGTGGCGGATATGCCCGGGGTGACCCGGGACCGGCAATATGGTATTTGCCAGGTCGGGCCTTCACCGTTTGTTCTGGTCGACACCGGCGGACTTGTATCGGGCGCTGAGGGTATCGACGACCTGACAGCGCAGCAGGCGGCCGTGGCCATCGAGGAATCTTCGCTGGTCATCTTTCTCGTCAGCGCCAGAGACGGGCTCACTACTGAGGATGAGGCTGTTGCAGCCTCGCTGCGCTCGCGTGGCCGTCGCATCCTGCTGGTGGCCAACAAGGTGGACGGGACG
>WTJD01000017.1 GCA_011524975.1 Lysobacterales bacterium | reverse complement strand
AAAAAGGCCCGCAAAAGCGGGCCTTTTCAGAAGTGATGATCCGTAGATCAATTCAGTCGAGATCGAGAAAGCTCCGCAGCTGTTCCGACCGCGTCGGGTGGCGCAATTTACGCAACGCCTTGGCCTCGATCTGGCGAATTCGCTCACGGGTGACATCGAACTGTTTGCCGACCTCCTCCAGGGTGTGGTCGGTGTTCATATCGATACCAAAACGCATCCGCAGCACCTTGGCTTCGCGCGGCGTCAGCCCGGCCAGAACCTCCTGCACCGTACCGGTCAGGCCGCCGTTGGTGGCGGACTCCACCGGCGAGTCAATATTGGCGTCTTCGATAAAGTCGCCGAGGTGTGAATCTTCGTCATCGCCGATGGGCGTTTCCATCGAAATCGGTTCTTTGGCAATCTTCAACACCTTCCGGACCTTGTCCTCGGGCATTTCCATGCGCTCGGCCAGTTCTTCCGGAGTCGGCTCGCGACCCATCTCCTGCAGCATCTGCCGCGAGATGCGGTTCAGCTTGTTGATGGTCTCGATCATGTGCACGGGAATACGAATGGTCCGTGCCTGGTCGGCAATGGAACGCGTAATGGCCTGGCGAATCCACCAAGTGGCGTAGGTGGAGAATTTGTAGCCCCGCCGGTATTCGAACTTGTCCACCGCCTTCATCAGGCCGATGTTGCCTTCCTGGATGAGGTCGAGAAACTGCAGCCCGCGGTTGGTGTATTTCTTGGCGATGGAGATCACCAGCCTCAGGTTGGCCTCCACCATTTCCTTCTTCGCCCGGCGCGCCTTCGCCTCACCAATGGACATTTTGCGGTTGATCTCTTTCAGGTCAGCAATGGAAATCCTGTGGGCTTCCTCAATCCTGCCGAGCTTACCCTGCAGGTCCTTAATTTCTTTTGCGTTCTCTTTCAGCGACGGCACCCAGCGCTGCTTGCCGCGCAGGTGTGGCGTCACCCACTTGATGTTGGCCTCATTACCGCTGTAGGTCATGATGAACGTGCGCTTTGGCATTTTCGCCTGGGCCACCGCGAGGCGGATGATCATCCGCTCCAGTTCACGCTGCTGCGATACCGCGAAGCGCAGGCGATCGACCAGGTAATCCACCATTTTTGGCGGCAGCTTGAGATGCATGAACATATCCGCCATTTCGGCGCGGATTTTTTCCGACCGGTCATATCCCGGGCCGTGCTTCTCGTGTAAGTTGACAAAACGCTTGTTCAGCTTGCCCAGTGATTTGAAAAACGCCACGATCTCTTCCGGATCGGGCCCGGTAGGTGCTGCCTCTTCCTTCTCGTCTTCGTCTTCGGCCTTGTCGCCCGGCTTTTGTGCCGGCGGTATGGGCTCTTCGGGCGCGTGTGGGTCGATGAAGTCGGTCATCAGCTCGGCCAGCCGCTGGCGACCGTCCTGGTAAGCGTCAAACTGCTCCAGCAACACGGTATAGGTTCCGGGGAATCGCGCCAGTGCCTCGTGCACCTGCTTCAGCCCGGCCTCGATCCGCTTGGCGATCGCAATTTCGCCCTCACGGGTCAGCAGTTCTACCGTGCCCATCTCGCGCATGTACATGCGCACGGGGTCAGTGGTTCGCCCGATTTCCGTTTCCACGGCGGCAAGGGCTGCGGCAGCATCCTCGGCGGCCGTGTCGTCATCGGTGTCGGTGGAGGCGGAATCATTCAGGATCAGGGCATCGTCATCCGGTGCCTTTTCGTACACCGAGATTCCCATGTCATTGATCATGTTGATGATGTCTTCGATCTGCTCCGGATCGACGATATCATCGGGCAGGTGATCGTTGACCTGAGCGTAGGTCAGAAACCCTTGCTCCTTACCCTTGGTGATGAGCTGTTTCAATTGCGACTGCTGATTTTCATTCATACTTCATTCGACCAAATCAATATAGTCCAGAAAATATGGATCGGCGACCCGGGTTGCTCTGGCTGCGGTTCAAGACTCGACTTCAATCCCCTGCAGGCTTTGTTTCAACGACTGGCGTTGATTCTGCAGGTGCAGAAATCGCTCCCGCTCTTCCTTGCTTTGCTCCACGATCTTTGGCATCCGCGACAGCAATGCTTCTACCCATTGCAGCCTGATGCCGGTTACCGCGTCACGAAATTCCAGAGCCTGATGTTCCGGGTCACCCGGGAGCTGCCAAACAGCCAGTTTGCGCAGGTGTGATTGGGCAGGATGTTCGTGCAAAAGTTCAAGTAACTGAGCGGTAGTCATATTGGGTCTTTTGGCGCAGAAGTCAACCAGATTCATGAAAATATCCACGCCTTTGAGGTCACACTCGCGAATTTCCCCGATTTCCCCCACCAACTCGACCAGGGCGGGATTCTGAACCAGGTGCGCGAGCGCCAGCCTCAAGGGCGTCCTCGACTGTTGGGGACGGGGTCGTGATGGCCGGGTGATGTGGGCAGGCTGCCCCCTTTGCACCCTGTGCCTGGCCAATGACTCCAGCTTTTCGTTCATCATCTCCTTGAAGACGCCTTCCGGAATGGTGCTCAACAGGGGTCTGGCCAGGGTCACCAGCTTCGCTCGACCATCGATACTGCCCATCTCCACCTGGGCGGTTAAATGATCGAACAGGAAATCCGACAGCGGCACGGCCTCACGCATCAGGGCCTGGAAGGCATCCACGCCCTGGCTTCGAACCAGGCTGTCAGGGTCCTCACCCTCAGGCAGAAAAAGAAACCGCGCCTGCAACCCCTCCCTCAGCTTGGGCAGGGTCGCCTGCAGCGCCCGCCAGGCGGCTTTGCGACCGGCTTCATCGCCATCGAAGCAAAAAACCACCGTATCCGAGGCCCGGAACAGGATCTCGGCCTGTTCCGGCGTGGTGGCAGTACCCAGGGTCGCTACCGCATTGCGTAACCCGGCCTGGGCCAGCGCGACCACGTCGGTATAGCCCTCGACCACGATGATGGCATTGAGCCGCCCAACGCGCTGACGCGCCAGGTAGAGGCCATAGAGTTCCCGCCCTTTGTGAAACAACTCGGTTTCGGGTGAATTCAGGTACTTGGGGCCGTCGTCGGACATGGCTCTGCCGCCAAAAGCAATGACCCGCCCGCGCCGATCATGTATGGGAAACATGATCCGGTGCCGGAACTTGTCATAGCTTTTACCCTTGCCCTCGCTCAGCAGGCCGCCGTCCTTCAACAGCTTGCGCTGCTGTTCGTCGGTGCCCAGCGCCCGGAGCAGGCCGTCCCAGCTCTTTGGCGCGAAACCAATGCCAAAATCCCGGCAGATTTCGCCGCTCAGGCCCCGACCCTTCAGATAGTTAACCGCCTCCTCGTTTTCAGGCAGGCGCTCGCGAAAATACGCGGCAGCGGCCTCCATGATCTCGTACAGGCCCTTGCCGGTCCTGGGGCGGCTGCCCCCCTCGGTGCGCGGCACCTGCAGGCCGGCGCTGCGCGCCAGGTCTTCCACGGCATCGACAAATTCCAGGCCTTCGAACTGCATCAGGAAACCGATGGCGGAACCATGCGCGCCGCAGCCAAAACAGTGATAAAACTGCTTTTTGGGGCTCACTGTGAAGGAAGGGGTCTTCTCATCATGGAAAGGGCAACGGGCCTGGAACTCCGCGCCGGCGCGCTTCAGATCGACGCGGCGCTCGATCACCTCCACGATGTCCGTTCGTGAGAGCAACTCCTCGATGAAAGAGTCGGGAATGCGGCCGCTCATGACTGGTCGGTCGGTTTCGACCCGGCGAGATCGGTACGCGCTCGGATCTGCTTGCTCAACGGTTGAGCATCTCCCTCACGGCCGTGGAGACCGCTTTCATATCTGCCCGACCCTGCACCTGGGGACGCAGCTTTGCCATGACCGCCCCCATGTCACGCATGCTGGTCGCACCGACGGACTCAACCGCCTCGCCAATGAGCGAGTTCAGCTCATCCGCGCCCAGTTGCTCGGGCAGATAGGTGGCAATGAGTTCGAGTTCCCAGCGCTCCTGCTCGGCCAGGTCGCTGCGGCCAGCGGACTCGTACTGCTCCAGCGATTCACGCCGTTGCTTGACCATTTTGTCCAGTACAGCCAGCACGGCGGCGTCTTCGAGCTCAACACGTTCGTCGACCTCTTTTTGCTTGATGGCCGCGGTGATCAGGCGCAGACAGCCGAGACGCTCCCGCTCACGGGCGCGCATGGCAGTTTTGATGTCGTCCTGAATTCTGGACTTGAGGGACATGGCCATCACACGGTTCTCACGGGCGTCGCGCCCGCGAAAACTTCAGCCATCAATACATGCGCTGACGGCGATTGACTTCCCGGGACAGCCGGCGCAGGTTGCGCTTGACTGCCGCGGCAGCCTTGCGTTTACGCTCCTGCGTTGGCTTCTCGTAATACTCGCGCCGACGGGTTTCGGCCAGGACACCCGCCTTCTCACACGAGCGCTTGAAACGGCGCAGTGCGTACTCGAACGGTTCATTTTCGCGAACTTTTACGCTTGGCATTACCAATCAACTCCATATTCTGTAGGTCTGCCCAAGGCGGGCGTAGCTCGCCATTTTAACCCGCCGAAAGCTATGAGTGCAAAGAAAAAATGCCCGGTCATGGTCAGCTGTTCAGCAGACCCTCACCGACCGAGGCCACCGCGCCGCCGCGCCGTGGGTCTCCCGCACCTTGAAAGCCACCGTCTGCCAGGCGCTCAACCGCGTGAACACCACCAAAAAACAGGTTGTAATCCGGCCACTCCCGGTGGTCCGGCCATTCGGCTTTCAGGGCCTCCAGGGCATCTGGCGCAAAACCGGACTCGATGCTGAGATGACCGCCTTCCAGGTGCAACCGGGGGGCCGCCACCGCCTGCGCCAGCGGCATACCAAATTCGAACAGGTTGACCAGCACCTGCAGCACAGCACTGCGAATGCGATTGGAGCCGCCGGAACCCAGCGCCACCCACCCGCCATCGGGCAGACTGGCCACGGACGGACACATCATCGACGCCATTCTGCGGCCTGGCTGCCAGCGATGAAAACCGTCGGGGCTGAGATCCTCCTCACCCAGCATGTTATTGAGCATGATCCCGGTACCGGGCAGCACGTAGGCGCAGCCTTCCCCATTGGAAAGCGTCAGGCTGGCAAGATTACCCTCCGCATCGGCGACACTGATGTGCGTGGTTCCGCGACTGGCCATGGGATGGTCGCGCATCATCGACCTCCACTGGTCGATGTGTCCCGGTTCGAGGATGGCCCTGACCTTTTCCTCATCCAGAACGGTGTCGGCCCGGGTCTCCCTTCTCAGGCGATTGGCGGCCTGAATGGCGTGCGCTATCGACAGGCAGTGTCGCCTGTGGCCCCATGGCTGATGCGAGAGGTCCTGGTCATCCAGCAAACCCAGCGCGAACGCCACCAGGCAACCGCTGGGAGAGGGCAGGCTGTTGAAATAGAAATCTGCCCCGTGACAGGCAAACCGCACGGGTTCGCGCTGGATGACCCGGTAGTTTTCAAGGTCTGAGCGCTCCAGCAATCCGCCGCGCTCGGCACAGTCTCGCACCAACGCCGAGGCCAGTTCACCTCGGTAGAAGAGATCCGGCCCCTCGGAGGCCAGCGCCTCCAGCGTATCGGCTTGCTGTGGATGAAACACGGACGCACCGGCATCGGCCACCCGGCCGGGCGCCTCCGGGGCCGCGACCAGCGCCATGGCCGCCGGGTCCGCTTGCAGAATGGGAAGCAGAATATGGCTGATCCCTTGCTGAAAGGCGTTCATCGGCACGCCGCGCCGAGCCAGGTCGGCGGCCGGCGCCAGAATCTCTTTCATGGGCAATCGACAACGATGGGCGTGAACCTCGAACAGCCCGGCCACCACGCCCGGCACCGCGATCGAACCCATGCCGATATGGAACTCCTGCGTCGCCGTGCCGAAATCGGCCAGTATGGGGTAGAAGTCCAGTGCCTGGTTTCCCGGCCTTCGCCCGGGCGTCTGCACGAAGAAATCGTAGATGCGGGCCGGCTCCTCGGCTGGCTTGGCCGTGAGAAACCCCCCACCCCCCAGGCTGGCGAGCATGGGCTCGGCCACGCAAGCAGTGGCCATGGCCGCCAGGGCGGCGTCGAATGCGTTGCCGCCACACTCGAGAATTTGCGTGGCGGCCAGCGATGTTTCAGCATGACCGGTGGCGGCGATGCCCGTCGATTTCTTCAAACCCGCTACTCCTGATGACAGCGGTTATATTAACCCGCCGGCCAGCCCGTGTGCGGCGCCCAGGCCGGGGCAAGCCGGTGTGCATTGCATTACAATCCGGGTTGCTGACCCTACGAAAGGATTGACAGAGTGCATGCTGGTACTTGGCATTGAAACCTCTTGCGACGAGACAGGCCTGGCGCTGTACGACAGCGCTCGGGGCCTGCGCTCACACCGCCTTTACAGCCAGGTGGACCTGCATGCTGATTACGGCGGCGTGGTGCCCGAAATCGCCTCGCGTGATCACGTCAGAAAATTACTCCCTCTGGCCCAGGCCTGCCTCGACGAGGCGGGCGTGGAACGCTCGGATATCGATGGCGTCGCTTTCACCGCTGGCCCGGGGCTGATTGGCGCCCTGCTCGTGGGTGCGGCCGTGGGCCGCGCGCTCGCGCTCGCCCTGGGGTGCCCCGCCGTGGCCGTGCATCACATGGAGGGTCATCTGCTGGCGCCGATGCTTGAAGCAGAGCCGCCCGCCTTCCCCTTTGTCGCCCTGCTGGTTTCCGGAGGCCATTCCATGCTGGTTGAGGTCACGGATATCGGGCGCTACCGGGTGCTGGGTGAAACCCTGGATGACGCGGCGGGCGAGGCCTTTGACAAGACCGCCAAATTACTGGGCCTGGGCTACCCCGGTGGCCCCGCGATCTCCCGACTGGCCGATGAAGGAGATGCCGGGCGGTTCCGTTTTCCGCGCCCCATGACCGACCGGCCGGGGCTGGAATTCAGCTTCAGCGGCCTGAAAACCCATACCCGGAATCTCTGGCTGGAGCACGGTGGCGAGACTTCAAGCGATCCGTCGCTGCGCGCCGATATCGCCGCGGGGTTCCAACAGGCCGTCATCGACACCATGGTCATCAAGTGCCGGCGGGCCATGCAGCAAACCGGCAGCGGTCAACTGATCGTGGCGGGCGGTGTGGGCGCCAACCGCGGCCTGCGAGCCGCACTCAAGGCGGCTGGGGAAAAATATGGATTCCTCGTGTCCTACCCACGACTCGAATTCTGCACCGATAACGGCGCGATGATTGCCTACGCGGGCTGTCAGCGTCTGCTGGCGGGCGCCAGCGAGGAACTCGCGATTCAGGCCCAGGCGCGCTGGTCACTGGAATCGCTGCGGCCACCGGATGAGCACAGGGAACAAAGAACATGAGCCAGGACATCGTATTTATCGAAGATCTCCGCATCCAGACGGTTATCGGCATTTTCGACTGGGAGCGAGAAATCACCCAGACGGTCAGCCTGGATCTCGAAATGAACTTCGACATTGCTCGCGCCGGTGCGAGCGACCGCATTGAAGACACGCTTGATTACAAGTCCGTGGCGAAGCGCCTGATTGCATTCGTCGAAGCCAGCGAATTCCAGCTGGTCGAAGCGCTGGCCGAGCATTGCGCGCAGATTGTGCTGAATGAGTTTCCGGTCAGCCGGGTGCGCCTGAAACTCAGCAACCCCGGCGCCGTGCGCGGCTCCAGCGCCGTGGGCGTCACGATTGTGAGGTCCAGTCAGCCCTCATGAACACGGCGTACCTGAGCCTGGGCAGCAACGTCGATGCCGAGGTGAAAATCGGTGCCGCCATGCGGGCCTTGCAGGAACGCTTCGGTATCTGCCGTTTTTCACCCATTTACCGCAGCCGCGCCATCGGCTTCGAGGGCGAGGATTTCATCAACCTGGCGGCCATGATCGAAACGGGGATGACACCGATGGAACTGCGGGACTGGCTGCGCGAGCTGGAAGACCGTCACGGGCGGGACCGCAGCCTGCCGAAGTACTCGGATCGGACGCTGGATGTCGATATCCTGCTGTTCGGCGACCTCGTCATCCACGATGAAGCGCTCGAGATCCCCCGGGGAGAAATACTGAAGTTTGCCCACGTCCTGAAACCGCTGGCCGACCTGGCGCCCGACCTGGACCACCCCACCGATGGCCGCTCCATGGCGCAGATCTGGTCCGAAAGCGGGCTGGACGCATCGGTGCTGGAGGAAATTGCGCTGGGTTCGGGCCACGCCGATGATGAGTGACAGGGCCTCATCCGGAGAACGGATGAAGACCTTCAGATATTTAAACTTCGCCCGCCGTCTACCGCGAGGACCTGCCCGGTGACATAAGGCGCATCCAGCGCGAGAAAGACAGCGGCGCCAGCAATGTCGGCAGGCTCTCCCAGCCGTTTCAGCGCGACCTTGGCCAGGATACTGTCTTTCACTGACGCATCAGGTTCATGTTCAGGCCAGAGAATGGCGCCCGGCGAGACACCGTTAACCCGGATATCGGGCCCCAACTCAAGCGCCAGGGACTGCGTCATCATGGCCAGCCCGGCCTTGGCCATGCAATAAACCGGGTGGCTGGGCATAGGCCGCTCGGAATGGATATCCACGATATTGACGATAGACGCGCCCGCGGCACGCAGTTCCGGCAGCAGCGCCTGAACGAGGAAAAAGGGTCCGCGCAGATTGCTGCCGATCAGGTCATCCCAGTCCTGGCCCGACACCTGCCCCATCGCGGTGGGGTAGAAGCGGGAGGCATTATTGACCAGAACGTCGAGTCGATCTGTTTTTGCCCTCACGGCATCAGCGATATGTTCAGGCGCCGCCGGGTCAGTCAGGTCAGCCTGCAAGCTGAACGCGCTGTCTGGCCGATCCTGGTTCAGCGCACCGACCAACTCGTCCGCCGCTTCCTGGCTGCCGTGATAGTGCAACCAGACGCGGCAGCCTCGGGCATGAAACGCCCTGATCATTTCCGCACCGATGCGCTTTGCCGCCCCCGTGATCAACACATTCCGGGGTCTGGACATTACCGAATCGCTCATTGACACTACGCCTCCATGACTGCTGACGCCTCACGCGACATCCTGCCCGAACCCCCGGACGACCTCAAGCCATTGAGCCGGACGCTTTCGGGCCTGCTGCGGGAGCGCATTCGGCAAAATGGCCCCATGCCGTTTTCAGAATACATGGAGGCAGCGCTGTATGAGCCGGGTCTGGGTTATTACAGCGCCGGCCTGCAGAAGCTGGGGCCGGGCGGCGATTTCACCACCGCACCCGAATTGGGCGAACTGTTCGGCGCCTGCGTGGCCCGGCAGATCGAGCAGGTCACCTCCGAACTGGGGCAGGTTTCCATACTTGAAGTCGGGGCCGGCAGCGGCCGGCTGGCAGCCGTGCTGCTCCGCCGGCTCGCAAATGGTAAGGCCGGCGCGAACATCCAATATCGCATTCTGGAACGAAGCGCTCACCTGAGACAGGTGCAGGCGGAGACCCTGGCCTCTGAAGCGCCCCAGCTGGCCGGGCAGGTGAGCTGGCTGGAACAGCCCCCGGAGGAAGCGTGGAATGGGGTCATCGTGGCCAACGAGGTGGTCGACGCGCTTCCCGTGGAACGGTTTTGCAAGCACGAAGGGCAGCTGCTGCAGATGAACGTAATGGCCGACGGTGAAGCTTTCGACTGGTTGCCCGGCCCACCCCGCAGCACTCTCTCCGAAACGCTGAGACAGCGCCTGGGACAGGCTTTCGAGGATCTGCCCGAAGGTTACTGCTCCGAAATCAACCTCACGCTTGCGCCCTGGCTGGAGGGATTGACCAGCCGCCTGGAAAAAGGCTGCGTGCTGCTGATCGACTACGGATACCCCAGACAGGACTACTATCACCCTCAACGCCGCGAGGGCAGCCTGATCTGCCATTACCGGCACCGCGCCGTGGACGCCCCCTTTCGCTGGCCCGGCCTCCAGGACATCACAGCCTTCGTGGATTTCACCGCACTGGCCGAGGCGGGTCATGCCTGCGGACTGGACTGCGCCGGTTTCACCAGCCAGGCCATGTTCTTACTGGGCGCCGGACTGGATGATGAACTGGCCGGCCTGGCCGGTCTGCCCGTGGACGACCAGATGCGCCTGGCTGCCGAGGCCAGGCAACTCACCATGCCGGGAGAAATGGGAGAGAAATTCAAAGCCATGGCCCTGACCCGCGGGCTGGACATGCCTTTGCGCGGATTCGAGGCGCTGGACCAGCGCCACCGGCTCTGACCGATGCCAAAGCCCAGGCACCACCGGCCACGCCCGATGAACCACCACAGCTGGTGGGTCATGGTAGGCAGCCTGTTGATCGCCGCGGTCGTCATCCTGTCATTGGTGAGCCTCACCTCCCCCATCGAGGTTGAAGGCGGTGACAAGTACCAACACGCGCTGGCCTATGGGGCCCTGATGTACTGGTGGGGCA
>WTJD01000069.1 GCA_011524975.1 Lysobacterales bacterium | reverse complement strand
AAAAAAACCGGCAGCCGAGGCTGCCGGTTTTTCCATTTGACGGCAATAACTTAGAAATCGAAGTTATAAATATACCGCACGCCGAACTCGCTGCGATCGTTGTTCAGAATGATCAGCAGGTAGTCGGTGGGAAGCAGCTTTGCGTTGGCATACTTTTCGTCGGTGATATTTCGCCCATAGGCCGAGAGCGACCAGCGGCCATTCGGTTCCGTGTAGGTCACATCGAAGTTGAACAGATCGCGGCTCGAGATCTTGGTCATGCGCGCCGGGTCGTTACTCGGCTCGCCGTACATGCTCGAACGGTACGACCAGTCCAGGCGCATCAGGAGCTCGCCGCCATTGTTCATCGGCATGATGTACTGCGGGCTGATCGACGCGGTGGTCTCGGGTGTCAGCGGCGCCACCGCTGCCGGGTTCGGGCTGTCGACGTCGGCGTCAAGCAGACCCAGCGTGGTGTACAGGGTGAATTGATCCGTGGGCGCCCAGGCGCTTTCCCACTCCAGGCCGGTTGAGGTCTGATCAACAATGATATTGACCGTATTGAATCCGCCGCCATCGGCCGCGTCGCTGACCTGGTAGGGCAAGTCTGAGTAGTTGGTGTAGAACACCGCAACACTCATCTGCAGCGTATCGATTGGCGTACCCTTCAGGCCCACCTCGTAGTTGGTGGCGGTCACGTTGTCATTGGCCACGAAGCAGTTAGGCCGGCTGACATTGCCCGGCTGGCTGAAGTCCAGGGCCCCGAACAGGCAGTAAGGCCGCGGCGGGAACTGGCCGGACTGGTAACCGTTCTGGATGGTGCCGTAGAGATTCATCCGGCTGGTCATGTCCCAGGTGGCAGCCACTTCCCAACTGGTTTCGCTCCAGTCTTCGCTGGCCGATTCCTCGATCAGGCCGGCGTTGATGTTGACGTAGGCGTCCTTGTCGTCCTGCGTGTAACGGGCACCGGCGGACAGCCGCAGTCGATCCGTGGTCTGGAAGCCGACATTGGCATAGATGGCCTGGCTCTCTGCGGTTTGCCCCAGCAGAAACGCGCCCGCACCGCCGGCGAAGAAGTTCGGGTACTGGAAGTTCAGCCCTTCTTCCTCAAAGCTATAAAGGCCGGCGACGAAGTCCCAGTCTCCGAATTCGCCGTTGAGCTGGAGTTCGGCGGACTCCTGGTCGGCGAAGCCCTTCTCAGGATAGGTAAAGAGCGTGGCGGCGACCGCGTCGTCGTCAAGCCCGGAGCCATACTCGGAATGGCGATCAGAATAGATCAGCTTCCAGGAGAGGCTGTCGGTCATGTCCCAGTTGGCGGTCACCGACCAGCCGCTGGCCCTGTTGAAGATCTCATTGGACGGAACAACGTTGCCGTTACTGTCTACGTAAAATCCACCGTTGTTGTCGTAGGGATTCGCCGACACGTCCGAGTTACGGGCGCCCAGTATGTAGAGCAATCCGTTGGGCACTTCATCGATCAAGGTGGTGTAGGGCCTCAAGCCGCCTTCACCGTCGTTCTTGTCGTAGGCAAAGAGGATCGAAAAGTCTTCCGTGAGGTCCCAGTTGAACGCGACCCGTCCGGACCATTCATCGATCTCACCCACTTCCGTTGACGTGTTCAGGTTGAGGAACTCGCCCACGCCATCACGCTTGTTGTATGAACCGGTGATGGAGAACGCAAAGCTGTCGGTGAGGGGCGCGTCAAAGTAAACATCTCCATACATGCGCCCGCGGGTGCCGGCATATACCTTGACTCTGCCGCCGCGCTCATCACCCGGCTTGCGGGTGATGATGTTGATGGCGCCGCCGATGGAATTACGGCCGTACAGCGTCCCCTGCGGCCCGCGCAATACCTCGACCCGCTCGATATTGGCCAGGCTCCAGTTCTGACCCACCTGGCGTCCAAGATAGACACCGTCAACGTAGACACCTACGCCCGGGTCCGTCGTGATCAGGTGATCCTGAAGGCCGATGCCGCGGATAAACGCGTTGGTGGAGGAGGTGTGGCCCGCGGAGAAACCGGTCACGTTGAGGTTGGGTACGAACTTGCCCACGTCGGTCAGGTCCGTGATGCCCTGCCGTTCCATCGTTTCCTCGGTAAATGCCGTGATAGCGACGGGAACTTCATAGATGCTTTGCTCGCGCTTGGTCGCGGTGACGATGACTTCTTCGAACACAGAGGCCTCCTCGGCCTCTTGATCCTGAGCCAGCACAACTGGTGAGACCGCCAGCGAGGCCACGCCCGCTGCGATCGATGCCCACAATATTGTTTTTCGGTTCATTGCCTGTTCCTGCGTTTATTGAGTGTCTAACTTCACGATGAACCCCTGCCAGCCCCTTGCGCCCGGCCCGGCGGCCAATCCGCCCATGAGCTGAGCGCGTCCAGCGCGCGTGTGGGGTTGTAACCGTGCCAACGATTCTGATGAATGGTGGTCCCTCCCGGCCTCAGAGGCCAAACTCACCACTGAACATCATACCCTGATTCAGGGCGTGCTGTCGGCATGGGGAAGGCTGTTCGTCAAAGTCGCTTTGAAAAACCGGGCGCTCTGACTGACCACCCGGTCGGCCATGAGGTCGTTTTCGGAATAAAAACCGAGACCGTGCTGGGCACCATCGAGTAACACGCGCTCAACAGAGACCGCCTGAACAGCAGACTCCGCCAGCGTTTGACTGTTATCGGGCGGCACGGCGCCGTCGTCCGCGCCATGCATCAAAAGTACGGAACCGGTAAATTTCGCAATCACCGACCGCGGCCGGGAGTTTTCCAACTGCGCGAACCAGTCGAGTGAGAGCTCCTGTTGCTGCCCCCACGGCGTGTTGAAGGTTGTCGACCCACGTTCCCGGGCGTCATCAAACAGCGTCTGCCAGCGTTGCGCGCCACCCAGAAATTCCCACATTCCGGCGCCGCCGTCTCGCCCCACGGGGGCCCAAAGCACCATGGCCCGGTAATCGTCGCGCTCGCTGGCAAGCACGGCCAGGCGACCGCCCATGCTGTAACCGAGGATACCGATCCGAGCGGTATCCACCGGCCACCTCGCGACGATGAAACGGCGGGCGGCAGAAATGTCCTCCAGCATCGTGCCCAGGTGGTTTTGGGTGAAAGGCTCTGTGCTCTCGCCACAGCCCGGGAAGTCCATTCGGATGCTGGCGATACCGCTTTTCGCCAGCGCTTGCGCAACCCGGCCGAAGGCGCCCGCCTCATCCCTGTTGCCTCCATGGCCATGAGCCATGATGACCCAGGGCAGCGGCCGCTGCGGGTCAACCTGCGGTAATACCACGGTGGCCGGAACCTGAACCGCCCTGGAATCATAGTGCGTGAGCGTTTGCTCGAATGTCTCAGCGGCAGCGGCGGACATCCAGGCCCCAGCGGCCAGGAAGCATACTGCAGCCAGGGAACGCGCGAATCCGGCGCTGAACCTGCCCTGACGAGAGAAAACCAAGCGGTCAGCCACCTGCGGAGGCCACGCGCTCAGCGACCTGGTCATGGATATACTGATGCTGCTCGACCAGCTCCGCGATCCGGTTGTATCGATCAAGGCTCAAGCCAGCTTCCTCGATCGCTTTGATTTGCGTCCGCTCGTCCCGACCCCTGGCGTTCAACGCCTCTACCTCGCTCCATGCGCTGGAGAACTGATCGAGCTCTAAATCGCTGGGAACATCACGGGGCGGCTTGTCGCCTTTTAAAACCATATCGATAAAAACATGGTCGTTACCGCCATCGCCTGAGAGATTCCCCAGCATCCGTTCCAGCTTGGCCCGGTTGATCGGCTTTTCGCTGACCAGCACCTCGCCATAGCTACCGTATCGAACCGGATTGAGATCTTGCCCGGTGATCACTCCGGCATTCCCCCTGGGCCTCAGGGCCCACAGGTCACCATTGCGCGCGCAGTGCAGGTAGTTCAGACGCGTCCCCACGGGGGCCTCGAGCCAGCATCGCCACTTATCGAAATCGGCGCGGCGGCGGCTGGTCGGCTCGTTCATCGCCTGGCGCACGATACGCAGCGCGGCTTCCTGTTGCACGCTGAGCGAGGAAGTCACCTCAAGCGTATCCAGCTGCAAGGTGCCGGTTTTGGCCTTGGCCAACTCCTCCGGGCTCAGTGGAGCATCTTCCTCCTGCGCCACAACCAGCGCGGGCGCCAGCCACAGGCATAAAATCATCCATTCAGGTCGCATTCTCTCACCGTGGTTGCTGTTTTTGATATTTCACCAGTATAGCCACTATCCGCGCGCGCTCACTGGCCCGGGCGTCATGTCACCTGTCGGCTCATCGGCGTTAGAATGAGCCCTGTCTCAAGCAGGTCATGACCGTGTCTGGAAACGCAGCGCCCCAATATGTCGAGCCGCTTTACCGCCCGCCCTCCGAGGCCCGCTCGCTGATCCTGCAGGTGACCAACGGCTGCTCCTGGAACCGCTGCACCTTCTGCGAGATGTACACGCAGCCACAGAAGCGGTTTCGACTCAAGCCACAAGCCGATATTGAACGGGAACTGGCGCAGATCGCCCAATCCGGATACCCGGTACGGCGAATGTTCCTTGCAGATGGCGACGCCATGACGCTCTCGTTCCGGCGCCTCAAGTTGATCCTGGAGGCCATCAACCTGCACTTACCCGGCGTAGAGCGGGTATCTTCCTACTGTCTGCCGCGCAACCTCAGGCACAAAACCGTGGAAGAACTGAACGAACTGCGCGAACTGGGTCTGAGCCTGTATTACGTGGGGTGCGAGAGCGGGGACGACCCCGTCCTCGCAATGATCAGCAAGGGGGAAACCTATCAGAGTTCGCTCAGCGCCCTGCAGAAGATTAAGGCCGCAGGCAGCCGGAGTTCCGTGATGATTCTCAACGGACTGGGTGGTAAGAAATTCAGCCGCCAGCACGCCGTCAACTCCGCGCTGTTGATGAATGAGGCACAACCAGAATACCTCTCAACGCTGGTGGTGAGCTTTCCGCTGGGCGAAGAGCGCTTTCGGCAAGGTTTCCAGGAAGCGTTCGAACCACTGGACCAGCATGGTCTGTTCCAGGAAATGTACTGGCTGCTGGAGACGCTCGATCTGAAAAGAACCATTTTCCGCAGTGATCACGCCTCCAATTACCTCGTGTTGAAGGGGACGCTGAACCGCGATCGTGACCGGCTATTGGAACAGGTCAGCGCGGCCATCGAGCGTCCAGGTTCAGTGGCACTGCGCCCGGAATGGATGCGTGGCCTCTGAGGCCGCCCACAGCAACTGGCGGGACCTGATCGATTCCGCCCTGCCCTGCTGGTCTGACCATCTTGAACTGATCTCCCGCTTGAGCGCTGACCGTTTTCCCGACTGCGCGGCGCTCAATGAACTTCTGCCACCCGGCCTGGGGCATCCCGGCCGAGCGCCGGTTCGCTTCATCTCGAGTGAAGAGCACGCCCCCGGCCCCTATGAGCCGCGTATTTACGAGGAAGGCCTGGTGAGCACCCGGCCGGAAAGCTGGCATGACCTGTTCAATGCGCTGACCTGGGCCTTGTTGCCCCGCAGCAAACTGGCCATGAATGCCGCGCACTGCCGCGTTGACACGCAGGACGCGGACTCAGGCCGCGGCGCGCTGCGTGATGCGCTGACCCTGTTTGATGAATGCGGGGTCATCCTGGCCTGCACCGACCGCCGCTGGCTGGAGCGCCTGGCGCGGCATCAATGGCAAGACTGCCTGCCCGGCCGCAACGATTTTTTCCACCAGCAGGTCACACTGATCGTCGCCGGACATGCCCAACTGGAAAAGTTTCTCGCCCCCTATCCTTCCATGACCGCCAATACCCTGTTGGTGCATATCGACCCGGAAACCCAGGCGCTGCCCCGCCAACAGCGCCTGGCCAGGCTGGATCAGTGGCTCGCCGCCGAGATCACCGGCGGCGCGGTCCTGAGCCGTCCCGCTTGCCTGTCTCCGCTGCCCCTGACCGGCATCCCGGGCTGGTGGCCGGACCTGTGCCAGGATGACGCTTTTTACGCCGATCGCTCGATCTTCCGCCCCATGCGTAAGGGCAAAGGCCCGGCGCCCGTCCACGCGCCTGGACCTGTCCCCTGAAAACCGCTCGCGTCACGTGGCTCCAACCCAACTCATGGCAGATGCCCGGCTGCTGGCAGGCGTTTTAACATACCCTCGCGTGACACCATGATGGGGTGAGCCCCCGTCGACTGAGAGGGAACTTCAACGATGCCACCCAACCTGATTGCGCGCCACGCGCTGCTGATATTTTTTGCCGTCAGTCTCGGCTTTTCCGCCCTGATGGCCTACCTGGCGCACTCGTCCGGCAACGAAAACCTGTCCATCCTGATTCCCTTGAGCCCCTCCCTGTTGGCGATCGGGGTGACAATTCTGGCGTTCGGCCGTCGCGGCCTGCGGGACCTGTTCAAAGGCAAATTCATCGGCCGCCTCAGTGCTCGCTGGCTGGTGACAGCGCTCGCGCTGATTCCCGCCGTGGGCATAGCGAGCGTGCTGGTCCACTCACTGTTCGACGGCCCGGACCTGGGCCTGAGGACCACCCAGCTCATTCCACAGGTGATCGTGATCCTGTTGATCTCCCTGGGCGAGGAGATTGGATGGAGAGGCTTCGCGCTGCCGCGGCTGCAGCAGCGCTTTTCTGCACTCAACGCCAGCCTCATCCTGGGAGCGGTATGGGGCATTTGGCACTATCCGGGCTTTCTGATCGGCGTGGGCGTTCCGCTGGAATTGCCATTCATCTTTTTCCTCGCCTGGGTCCTGCTGGCCACCATCCTGATGACGTGGATTTACAACCACACCGGCGGCAGCATTCTCGCCGCTATTCTTGTCCACTCCGCCGCCAACGCGACCTTCAACTACCTGCCATTGCTGCCTGAGTGGGTGGGCCAGACCACGACGTTCTCGATTTTTCTCGGCCTGATGCTGCTCGTGGTTGTGATGGTGCTTGTGCGCAATGGCCCAAAGCGCCTCGCGCGTTGACCATCCGCCGACCCGCTTGAACAGGGGACGGTAGATGTTCATACACGCGCTGAAACTGGCCAGGCTGCCTGCCATCCTGGCTTTCGCAGTCACACCCGTTCGGTTTGCGCTGGAACTCGCGGGCCTGCCTGAGTTTGCGATTTTCCTCATCGGACTGCTTTGGCTGACCCTGGCGTTTGCCATTTACTGGGGTGTGATCCTGGCCCGCCAGGAGCGGCCCTACGGCCTGCTCGCGCTGGCCTTGATCCTGTTCTCACCGATATCGAGGTTGACGGTGTTTGCGGCCTGGTGGATTGACCGGAAGTGGCAGTTAGGCACGCATTACGGCCTCTATTTTGAGGCCTGGGAAACGGCACTCCTGAACCAGGTGGTCTACGGGAGCCTGGTCCAGATTATTCCCGGTTTCGTTCTTGGGGCGCTTACGCTCGCCATTGTCAGACGTAACAAGCCCGGGGCCAGCCGCGTCTAACGGGGCTGTCATCAAGGCATCCGGGTGAAGACCCCGCTCAGGGGAGTGATGCGCGCAGGCTGACCTTTCGCATGTTTCGCTCAGCCTGCCCGCTCGGTGGAACGCCAGCCCGTGTTCTGCGACTCATGAACCGTCCTGCCGCTGCCGCCGAACATCTCCGGCAGGTCGACATATTTTGGCAGCCCGTCATTGACGTTCATGACCCTCTCCTCGTAGAAGATGTGAAACGCCGGTTCAAAATGGAAGGTGTTTGCCGGCCCGGCGAGCGTCATGGGATACACCCCGGTGATGTCCATGGTGGGCTTTCTGTTGGCGACACAGCCGCCGCATTGCCGACAAGACACCCTCGCGCTGTCTTCGCTCACCGCGCTGGCCATGGTGTCGCCCTCGAGCGTCACCTTGCCGGCAGGCCATATGGCAAAGGCGTTGATCGGCGCCGAGTGCCACTTACGGCATTCAAGACAATGGCAATAACCGGCCGCGAGCGGTGGCCCGCTCACCGTCACTTTGACCGCGCCGCAATAGCAGCTCCCCTGGTGCGTGGCGTTTTCGTGATCCATATGGTTTTAACCCGCTTGATCGTCCGTCATAGGACAGAAATAGTAGTTCCCTGACTGGGAATGCACAACGCGGCCTCAAGAGGAAAAGAGACGGGCAAGGCCAAAGGCCAGGCCGTTCGCGCTTCAACCATCCTCATCCCGCCGGTAAGGCAAGTACCCGCGAGCAGATTCCTCGTAGGCGGTCACACCCTGCTGCTCGCGCTCGATCCAGCCGGCCAACGCCGCCTGGAAACGGGCATCGGACAGCCAGTGGTAAGAGGTGGTTCTGACGGGCTCAAACCCGCGCATGAGCTTGTGCTCACCCTGGGTGCCCGGATCGAAAGTCTGTATGCCCCGTTCAATACAAAACTCGATACCCTGGTAGAAACAGACCTCGAAATGCAGACAGTCGACCGGCTCCATCGCCCCCCAGTAACGGCCAAACAGGTGGGTTTCATCAAACAGGAGCAGAGCGCTGCCGATGACGGCCTGCCCCTGGCTGGCGGTGACCAGCAACAAGTGATCACGCTGCGAATCAAGCAACCGGCTGAAAAAGGATCGGTTGAGATAGCCGTCATGCCCACTGCGCTTCTGATAAGTCCGACGATAGCAGTCATAAAATGCCGACCAGGCTGACGCGGTAATGGCATCGCCGTTGAGGCGCTGCAGTTCAATACCCGCCTCAGCAACGCGGCGGCGTTCGCGACGTATGTTTTTTCTGCGCGACGAGCGCAAGCTGCCAAGAAACGCGTCGAAATCGGTGTAGCCGGCATTAGACCAGTGAAACTGCACGTCCTCGCGTTGCAGCAGCGTCTCGGCCAGGCCGGAATCAGCCAGCCGGATCTGCTGAGCCTGGTCGGGAAACAGCAGGTGCCAGCCCGAGGCGCCACACTGGCGCGCGATTTGCTCCACCGCGGACACGGCGCCGGTCAGGGCCGCGTTTTCATCGCAGCCAGGGCTGAGACCGATGCGCGGTCCGGACACCGGGCTGAAGGGCACGGCGGTGAGCAGCTTCGGGTAATAGTCCAGGCCGTTGCGCCGATAGGCCTCGGCCCAGGACCAGTCGAACACGAATTCACCGTAGGAGTGTGATTTCAGGTACAACGGCATGGCGGCCACGGCCTCGTCGCCCTGCTCCAGCAACAGGTGAAGCGGTTGCCAGCCGGTTTCGCCGCAGACCGAGCCGCTGGCTTCCAACGCGTGCAGAAATGCGTGGCGCATGAATGGGTTGGCCTGGTCGAAAAGCCGGTCCCAGGCCTGTGGATCGATATCGGCGATGGCCGACAGGAAGCGGGCCCGCAGAGGGGCGGATTCGCGCGTGATATCCCCCGGCACGCCCGGGGGGTTCAGATCACTGGGGTTCAGATCACTGGGATTCAGATCACTGGGTCCCAATCAGGAATGTCACGTTAACGGTGACCGACACACCCTGGTCACCTGCAAATACGGGCGGAGCGGCGCTCACGGCCATGTCCATCCTCATGCCCTCAGCAAATCGCGGGCCGGGCTGTGCGCGTTCGGCAATCGACAGATTTTTAACCCCTACAATCTGCATATCCAAAGGCGCTAACGCGAGCATGGCCTTGTAGCGCGCATCCTCGACCGCCGCCTCGATGAGCTGACGCCGGCTGCGTTGGTTCAGATCGGGGGAAAGACCAAAACTGATGCGATCCACGCGGTTGGCGCCCGCCATCACCGCCGCGTCAACCACGGTGGCGACTTTATCAAGGCTTGCCGTATTCACGTGCAGCAGGTTGTTGACCCGATAGCCCCTCAGCAGCTGCTTGACCGGGGCCCCCACCCGCTCTTGCTGCCTTTCATACACCGGGCTGATATTGAACTGCGCCGTACTCAGATCGGACGGGTCGATCCCGGCCTCGCGCACGGCAGCGACCACCTTCTCCATGGCTGACGAATTGGCCTGCAAGGCCTCTGCCGCCGTCGGCGCCTCGGAATCAACACCAAAGGACAGGTTGGCCAGGTCGGCGCCGACTTCGAGCGACGCGCTGCCGCTGACGGTGATGATGCCCTCGCTGGCGCCTTCCTCGGCGGCCATCGAAGCAGGGGCAAGGACGACCAGTGAAACGGCCGCAATCAATAAACAGGCTGGTTTTCGCATAAGTATCTGTAATCCCGCTTTCATCAGGTTTCCGGTTGATCTGGCTCGGGCAGTCGCTCGAGCCGATGCAAGGTGTCTATCATGTACTGGCTGGTAATGCCGCCGGTCACTCTCACCACCACCAGATCGGTATCTCGCAAGCTGCCCACGGTGGTGGTAAACGCAATATTAACAGCACTGCGAAGATCCATGCTGGGCGTCCTCAGGGTCACAAGATATCGGTCCCGGACGCCTGAGTGCATGATGAAATGCTGATCATCCACGTAAGACCAACCGTTGAGGTTCCAATCTCGAATGGCTCTGACC
>WTJD01000067.1 GCA_011524975.1 Lysobacterales bacterium | reverse complement strand
ATCGACGAACAGGGCGAACAGCAGCATCATGGCAACGAGGGGCCAAACCTCAACCACGGCAAATCCGCGGATCGCGAAAGCCGCGGCGTATAAAACATGCCCGAGCAGAAACAACAACAGACCTGCCAGAAACCATCCCCGCCGATCCCGCGAGATCAGGCATAGATCGCCGCCCCAGCACATCAGCATACCGATCAACAACAGCCGCCCCCAGTCAGCAAACAGAGCCCCCAGGGCTATGGCGACCATCAGGTACGCGGTGGCGGCCATTAGCTTTCCGCCCGCCATCCACCCGATCCTGTCTCGGTACTCGCCTAAAAGCGTCACCGTCAACCCGATCAGGCAGACCGCCACCCAGATAAGCACCGAGGATTCCACTTCAGCCCTTACCCTGGCGCCCGTCGTGATGACTTTCCCGCCGCGCCAGCCGGCTTAACCCCGGAATACTGAGCACAATGATGGCAGCAAGGCTGGATACGGCTGCCAGCAACAGGGTGAGCGTTGAGTCCAGCATCATCGAGCCTGGTCGTTCGAGATCTGCAAGGCCCGTTGCCAGCACCCCGCAGAGCAATAGCCATGCCAGCCAGATGGACCATCCCTGGCGCCGCAGAATGGTCCACCCCAACATCAGGTAACCCGCCCCAAGGGGTATCGAGAACCAAACAACGGCCAAATCATGCTGAGGGCCGTTCACCGCAAAGGCGTGCGCCAGCAGAGCGGATGCTGCCAACATCCAGCCCAGCATCGCGATCAGGATCATAAACAGCGCGAGGATGGCCCGCGCGATGGGAAAATCCGGCCCGGCGGAGTTCATCGGCTTGCCGAGTGTGTTTTCTCTGAAAGCCCGCGCCAGGCCATTCAAAAACCCGCGACTACCTCCCGAGCGGAAGGCAGGATGTCGTCAGCCACACTTCGAATAACCGCAGGAAAGGCAGGTGGCACAGTTGTCCATGATAACCACCGCTTTGGTGTTGCATTTGTGGCACAGCGTCGCGGAGGCAGGGTAACCCGGCTCATCGCCAGGCTCCGAAGCTTCGGTGTTCACTTCAGCCGCGGTTTTTTTTTCCGCCGCCGCGTCGATCTGCTCGCGCTTTTCTTTGAGCAACAATTGCTGCTGCTCGGACAACTCGTCCCGCTCCATCAGGCCGATCTTCTGGAGGTGGTGTTCGATGACCGCGCCGATTTCAGCAATGATGGAAGGCATGAATTTCCCGCCGGGCTTGAAATAACCGCCTTTGGGGTCGAACACGGCTTGCAGTTCCTCCGCGAGGAACGTCACATCACCCCCTTTACGGAATACCGCGGACATGAGCCGGGTCAGGGCCACGATCCACTGGAAATGATCCATATTCTTGGAGTTGATGAAAATTTCAAACGGCCTGCGCGACTCATGCTCCGTGCCGGCGTTGAGGACAATATCGTTGATGGTCACATACATGGCGTGATCATCGAGTGGCGTCTTGATCTTGTAGGTTGAGCCTTCCAGGGACTCCATGCCTTCAGGTCGCTTGACCTGCTCGGTCATGCGAATCACCTTGGCTTTACTTTTTTCTTCTTTTTCTTGCTGAGCGGCCTCTTTCACCGCTGCCTCTTCTTCCGGCTTGACGACTTCGTAGCCGACGATCTTTGCGTCAATCTTGATGGTCATGTTCTCTCACCCGCGTCATCGTGATGTGGCGGTTTTAGGGGTTGTCTTCCACCCGGTGGTTTTTCAGTCCTGAAAAGGTCAGGCTCAGAATTTTCCGTAATAGCCTTCCTTCAGCGCATCGAAAAGATTGGCGGCGGAATGCACCTCGCCATCATATTCGATCTCATCATCACCCTTGACCTCAACCACCTCACCATCCGCTAGTACGAAACGATAGGAGGTGTTGCTGAGATCCTTGTCTTTCACCAGTACGCCCTGGAATGCTTCCGGGTTAAAGCGGAATGTGGTGCATCCTTTGAGCCCCTTGCTGTGCGCGTAGGTGTAGATGTCCTTGAAGTCTTCAAACGGGTACTCGGTGGGCACATTGGCCGTTTTTGAAATAGAGGAATCCACCCATATCTGGGCCGCCGCCTGAATATCCACGTGTTCCTTGGGCGTAATCTGATCCGAGCAGACGAAATACTCTGGCAGGCCGGCCCCCGGATCCTCGCTGTCAGGGTCGGCCGCCGGATCGACCAGGGTGTGATAGGCCAGCAGCTCATAGCTGGAGACCTCCACTTTCTCCTTGCTCTTGCGCCCCTCGCGTATGACGTTTCGATAATACCGATGGGCGAAACTGGGCTCGATGCCATTGGACACGTTGTTTGCCAATGAGAGTGAAATTGTCCCGGTGGGCGCGATCGAGGTGTGGTGCGTGAAACGGGCGCCCTCTTCCGCCAGTTGTTCGACCAGCTCGGGAGCCACCTCAGCCACTTTTTGCATGTAGCGGCTGTAGCGCGAATGCAACAGACGCCCGGCGACCTGATCACCCACCTTCAGTCCGTCGTCCAACATCTCTGGCCGCCTGCGCAGCATTTCCGCCGTGACCTCGAACGTTTCATCCATGATCGGTGCGGGACCCTTCTCTCGTGACAGTTCCAGCGCCTCTTCCCAGCCTGCAACCGCCATTTCCCGCGCGACCCGCTCGGTAAATTCGACCGATTCCGGGGAGCCGTACTTCATGGTTAACAGCGTCAGCGTTGACCCCAACCCGAGGAAGCCCATGCCATGCCGTCTTTTACGGCTGATTTCATCACGCTGCTTACCCAAAGGCAGGCCATTGATTTCCACCACATTGTCCAGCAGGCGGGTGAAGATCTTCACGACCTTGCGGTACTCTTCCCAGTCGAAGCGCGCGTCCGGGGTAAATGGCTGGTCCACAAAGCGGGTCAGGTTGACTGAACCCAGCAGGCAGGCGCCATAGGGCGGGAGCGGCTGCTCACCGCAGGGGTTGGTGGCCCGGATATTTTCGCAGAACCAGTTGTTATTCATCTCGTTGATGCGATCAACCAGGATGAATCCCGGCTCGGCAAAGTCGTAGGTGGACGACATGATCATGTCCCACATGCGCCTGGCCGGAACACGACGATAAACACGACAGGCGACCATTCCGTCCTCGCGACGCACGTAGTCCTCATCCGATGGCCAGTCCCGCCAGATCACATGTTCCTCGTTGTCGAGGTCCAGTTCACCGGCCTCTTGCGCGTTGATGGGAAATACCAGCGGCCAGGGCTGATCTTCCTCTACCGCCTGCATGAACTCGTCTGTGATCAGCAGCGAACAGTTAAACTGGCGCAACCGCCCGTCTTCACGCTTGGCCCGAATGAAATCCATCACATCCGGATGCCCGATCTCGAAGGTCGCCATCTGCGCGCCGCGGCGACCGCCCGCGGAGGACACCGTGAAGCACATCTTGTCGTAGATGTCCATGAAACTCAGCGGGCCTGAAGTGTAGGCTCCGGCCCCCGAAACGTAGGCGCCCCTGGGCCGCAGGGTTGAAAACTCATATCCGATACCGCAACCCGCCTTCAAAGTCAGTCCGGCTTCATGCACCTTATCCAGAATGCCGTTCATGGAGTCCTGGATGGTTCCCGACACGGTGCAGTTGATGGTGGACGTCGCGGGTTTGTGCGCCTCGGCGCCGGCGTTGCTGGTCACCCGGCCGGCCGGAATTGCGCCACGCCTCAAAGCCCAGAGGAATTTTTCGTACCACTCCTCGCGCAATTCGGGCGTTTTTTCAACGCGTGAGATGGCCTTGGCCACCCGCTGGTAGGTATCGTCGATGGTGTCGTCGATGATCTCCCCGATTTTTGACTTCAAGCGGTATTTTTTGTCCCAGATGTCCAGGGATGCTTCCTGGAAGGGAATTGCTTGGGAATCAGTGCCAATGGCCTCAACTCGCACGCTACTCATTAATTTTCCCGTGTAATTGGTTGGTTTTACTTTAGTTATGAACACAACTTATTGTGCCTCAAGGTCTTGAGAGACACAAGATATTGTGTTGAAGGGCTAAGACGATACGCCCCGCATTGTGGCTTGTCAAATAGGGTAAAAATTCACCATCGAAGCCGGATAAGCCCCTTAATTACATTGAAATACAATCAGTTGTAATTCTTGCGACGCTTTTTGCCCCCACAACGTCATAGTCACTGTAATGCGGGAAACAACCATTTCCCGCACTCGTTTCATCGCAAATATTGAAAATTTCGGGAGGAAGACCATGAAGGGAAACAAACCCCTGCTCATATCCATCGCCCTGCTCGCTGGCTGTTGCGCCCTTGGCGCCGTTGCCGGGGAAGGAAACGAAACAAAAATGGCTTACAAGCAGGTGATCGCCCTGAAGACGGGCGATTTTGAGCTGGCCGAGACTGATGTCAGCGACCTGGCCATCGGTGAATCCAAAACCATCGTGACGGACAGCGGCAAGACCATTGACCTGCTCCGAACGGCGGAGGGTATGGAAATCTACGTCGATGGCCAGCAGCTGGACATGGACTTTCCCGATGCTTCCGAGTTGCACGGAACCCACGCCAAACTGCACAAGAACCTCGAGATCGTCTGCACGGAAGAAGAAGAATGCGCTAACAACGTTTGGATCAGTGAAGGGGATGAAGTTAACGTCGAAGTCGTCACTGACGGCGACGCTCACCAGATCATCACCCGGGAAGTGATCATCGAGTGCAGTGATGACTCGGACTGTGATGAACACAACGTCCTGGTAACGGCCGAAGCCATGATGACAGGCCAGGAGGATGCAGAGGGCGAGATTCATGTGATCCGTCTGCACGAAGACTCGGGCACTGAAAGCGAGGGCGGCCAGAAGGTCATCAAGATCCGCAAATCCGACCATCACTAAATCCGTCCGATAAATTCCCGCTATGATGGGCTGCCCGGTCACTAACCGGGCAGCACCTCATCGGGAGTCCGCAAGATCCAATGCTACATGTCGTGCTTTTCCAGCCTGAAATTCCGCCCAATACAGGCAATATCATCCGACTCTGCGCCAACACGGGCGCCACACTTCACCTGATCGAGCCGCTGGGGTTCGATTTGTCTGATTCCAGGGTCAAACGCGCCGGGCTCGACTACCACGAGATGGCGCGCGTTCATGCCTATCGAAACTGGGATGCATTCACCAAGAGCGGCGTGACCACGAGGCTTTTCGCGCTCAGCACCCGATCTGAAAAAACATACAGTGAAGCTCGGTTCAAGGACGGCGACGGCCTGCTGTTCGGGCCGGAGACGAGCGGTCTGCCGGAGGACATGCTGCGATCATTTGAGCCCGAGTTTCGCTTGCGACTGCCCATGTTGCCCCACAGCCGAAGCCTCAACCTTTCAAACAGCGTTGCGGTGACGCTTTTTGAAGCATGGAGACAACTGTCGTTCGAGGGATCGGCGGACCATGGGCACTCATCACCGTTCGACACGCGCGAACCGTGAGCGCGCTTCAGTGGGAATGGTGTTCTGGCTTCTGTTCCCGGGCCAACAGTCGCCTCACCCCTTCTTCCGGGTCCCACCCTTCATGCAGGATGCCATGCACCTGCTTGGATATGGGCATTTTGACCGAGTGAGCGCGTGCCAGGCGCCGCACCTCGATGGAGGCGGCCACGCCTTCAACCACGCCGATCTCGCTGATGGCCTTCTGGACGGGTTCGCCACGTCCCAGCGCGAGGCCCAAACGGCGGTTGCGGGATAAATCACCCGTGCAGGTCAGCACCAGGTCACCCATTCCTGCCAGGCCCATCAGCGTCTCGGGCCTGGCGCCCAGCACAGAGCCGAGACGCATCATCTCCGCCAGGCCGCGGGTAATCAGCGCCGCTCGGGCGTTATCGCCCAATCCCAGGCCGTCGCAGATACCCGTGCCGATGGCGAAAACATTTTTAATGGCCCCGCCCAACTCCGCTCCGATCATGTCCGGGCTGGTATAGGCGCGGAAATTTCCCGAGTGAAAAGCCTTGGCGACCTGCTCCGCATAATCGGGGTCCGGTCCTGCCACGGTCACCGCGGTTGGCAGGTCCAGGGCGACTTCACTGGCGAATGAAGGACCCGTCAGCACCGCCATGGGGTGCCCCGCGCCCAACTGCTCCGCGGCCACCTCGTGTAAAAACCGTCCCGCGCCTGGCTCGAACCCTTTGCAAACCCAGGTAACGCCCCTGCCCGCCAGCATCGGTGAAATCACCGAAAGGATGTCCGAGAAAGCGAAGGTTGGAACGGCCATCAGCAAGAGCTCAGCATCCGCAACAGCCGCTTCTATGGTGTCGCGGGCGGTGATGGCGGGCGGCAAATCAATGCCCGGTAGATAACGCGAATTCCGGTGGTGCTGGTTGACATCGTCCAGGAGGCCGGGTTCCCGGCCCCACAATGTCACTTCGTGACCACCACGGGCCAGCTGTATGGCCAGTGCCGAGCCCCAGGACCCGGCACCGAGGATGGCCGCTGAGCTCATAGCGCGCCGCGCACTCGCGACGCCCGGGCGGACAGCGGCATCAGGCGTTGCCCTGAACTTCCATGTCACCCGCCGCTTCAGCCTGGGCCTGGCTCATACGCTGCTGATACACCTGTTCGAAGTTCACAGGCTGCAGTACGAGTGGTGGAAAACCACCCTGAGCCACCATGTCGGTGATACTCCGGCTGGCGTAGGGGAAAAGCGTGTGCGGGCAAAGGGTATTCAGCGCCACCTGCAGTTGCTGGTCCGGTAACCCGGAAATGCCAAACAGACCCGCCTGGTGAACTTCCGCCAGGTAAGCGGTCTTCTCGTTGGTCGTAGCGGTGACCGTCACGGCCAGCACGACTTCGAAGATGTCGTCAGCCACGTTGTTGACACGCTGGGAAAGGTTCAACTTGACCTCAGCCTGGCCGGTCTCCTGGAAGACCTCCGGAGCGTTCGGCAGCTCGAAGGACACATCCTTGGTGTAAACCTTCTGCAAGGTGAACTGGGGTGGGGTTGCCTGCTGTTCCGCGCCAGCTTCCGGGGTTTGCTCGTCTACCATGGTTCTATAATCTCTCTGCTATGTATGGTGGCCCGTTCTCTGTGGCCCGAACGGGAAAGGGCAATTATCTCATCAGGCACTGACCAAGGCCAGCCGCCCATGGCTCGTCCGCGCAGGGGTAAAGCCTATTTTCGGGTAATGGGGTAGTTGTCTGATTTCCATTGAGCCATGCCGCCTTTCAACACCGAAACATCGCTCGCGCCCAGCTTGACGATGGCGGCTGCGGTGGTGAGGGCGGTCTGTCCGCTCTTGCACACCACCAACACGGGCGATTCCTTGAGCTTTTCCAATTCCTTGTCAGGCTTGGAAAACCGTGAGGGAGGGTAATTCCGTGCGCCGACTATGTGACCCTGGTTGAAATCTGCTGGCGGTGAGATGTCAACCACCATCGTATCGCCGCGATTGATCAGGGGAACCGCGTCGGCCGGGCTGATCTCTTTGAAGCCGCGCACGCGGCGCGAAATCTCGCCCCATACCAGCAGCGCCAGCACAAGGATAAAACCACCGGACAACATCGGATGGTTGCCCGCAAATTCAAGCCATTGTTCCAAAGTGCGCTCCTCCGGCTTCGCCTGCCCTCGCCCCGCTGTCAGATTAACGAACGGGTGGGCGTTGCAAGCCGCCATCACAACCCCATCTGTGGAATAATGGCGACAGAAATCTTTCACGGCCTCATCTGGAGGCCGACCCGCCAAATTGCAAGGCCTTGTCAACACATCATGCAACGGAGAGACTAGAAATATGAGCATCACAACGGCTCCCAAACCGCTGGTTCTCATGATCCTGGACGGCTGGGGCAGTCGCGCGGCTGCGGCGGATAATGCCATCAGCCTGGCGCACACGCCTGCCTGGGACGACTTGATGGCGCAATACCCCAACTGCGAGCTGCATACCTCCGGTGAGGCCGTCGGGCTGCCGGCCGGGCAGATGGGTAACTCCGAGGTGGGACACATGAACATCGGGGCAGGCAGGATCGTTTACCAGGATTTCACCCGGATCTCCCGAGCCATCGAAGACGGTTCTTTCTTTGAGAACCCCGCGCTGTGCTACGCGATCGACAGCAGTGTAGAGGCGGGAGGCAAGCTTCACATCATGGGTCTTCTGTCGCCGGGCGGGGTGCACAGCCATGACGATCATTTCATCGCCGCGGTCCAATTGGCCGCGCGGAGAGGCGCGCGAGAAATCGTTGTCCATGGTTTTCTCGATGGGCGGGATACACCCCCGCGCAGCGCAGAGACATCCATCGTGCGTATGCAGGCAGAGCTCGACGCGCTGGACAACGCCCGCTTTGGCGTTATTGCGGGACGCTACTACGCCATGGACCGGGATCAGAGGTGGGATCGCGTAGAACGGGCCTGGAGCGCGCTGGTCGAGGCCAACGCGCCGTATACGTCAGACTCGGCGGCGACCGCCCTCACCGCGGCCTATGCTCGAGATGAAAATGATGAGTTCGTCCAGCCAACGGTGATTGGAAAGTACGCGGGAATCGAAGACGGTGATGCCGTGCTGTTCATCAACTTTCGCGCCGATCGGGCACGGGAAATCACGCAGGCTTTCATCGAACCGGATTTCATCGGGTTTCAGCGCCACGCTCCGGATTTGTCGGCTTTCGTGTGCATGACGGAGTATCTCGCCGGATTGCCGGCCCGGATCGCTTTCCCCCCCGAGACCCTGCCCGAACTGTTGGGGCAGGTGCTGGCCAGGGAGGGACTACACCAGCTGCGCATCGCCGAGACCGAGAAATACGCACATGTCACCTTTTTCTTCAACGGCGGGGAGGAAGACCCCTTCGAAAACGAAGACAGGATCCTGGTGCCCTCGCCCCAGGTCGCTACTTATGACCTGCAGCCCGAAATGAGTGCGTCGGAAGTGGCCAGCCGGCTTGACCAGGCCATCCGCTCCAATCAATACGATGTGATCATCTGCAACATTGCCAATCCGGACATGGTCGGCCACACGGGCAAGCTGGAGGCCGCCGTCAAGGCGGTGGAGGCCGTCGATCGTTGCCTGGGCATGGTTCGCAAGGCCCTGCAAGATGTGGGTGGTGAACTGCTGGTCACCGCTGATCACGGCAACGTGGAGCAGATGAGTGACCCCGAAAGCGGCCAGTCACACACGGCACACACCACCAACCCTGTCCCCTTTGTTTTCGAGGGACGGCCCGCTGAAATCTCGTCCGCAGGTTCCCTGCGGGATATCGCCCCGACAATGCTTTACCTGCTTGGCTTGCCTTGCCCGGATGTTATGAGCGGCCGACCGCTGCTGCAGCTGCAGGAGGATGAGCGAAGCGCCGCCTGACCCTTCTCAGCATGCGACCCGCTAACCGGTTCCTGTCGATATTCGCAAGTGCTTGGGTCACTTGCACGCCGGGCGCGCTGGCGAATGATTTGACCCAGGCGGAAGTCGAGCAGCGACTGGAGCAGCTGAAAGCCGAAATACGAACTTTGCAGGACACCCTGACAAGTTCAAGGCAACGATTCTCCAGCGAGCAGGAAAAGCTGCGGTCGCTGGATCTGAAAGTGCAATCTGCCGCGCTGGCCTTGCGCGATATCGAAGGGCGAATCTCGCAGCAGGAATCCAGGCTCGCGGAGCTTAGAGACGACCGGGAAGCGTATCTCAACAGCCTCGATGAACGCCGTGACGCCCTGTCACGCCAGATCGTCGACGCTTATCGCATGGGGCGGGAATCAAGACTCAAACTTTTGCTGAACCAGGACAGCCCGGCGCGCCTCGGACGCATGCTGGCCTACTACGAGTATTACAACGGCGCGCAGATCGGCCGGATCGAGGAGCTGAGAACGGCACTGGCGGGTCTTGAGCGCCTGCAGCAGGACATCGATGCGACCCTGGATGAGCTTCACACCGAGCAGGCGCGCCAAAACGCGGGCCTTGAAGAGCTGCAAGGAAGACGCGAAGCTCGCCGGGTCATGCTGGCTCAGATCGAGCGGGAGATCGAAACAGGGTCGGAGCGCCTCGAGGAGCTGTCCAGAAACCAGGCGGATCTGGAGGCGCTTTTGCGGCGCCTGGTCGAGGCGCTGTCCAATATTCCCACTGAACTGGGCCAGTACCAGCACCCCCGGGACATCAAAGGCCAGCTGCCTATGCCGCTTGCGGGTCGGGTGCGCCGCGCTTTCGGGCAGGTCCGGGCCGGCGGTATGCGTTGGCAGGGCTGGCTGATTGCCGCCAAACAAGGCGCGGAGGTGGAATCGGTGGCCTATGGCAGAGTGGCCTACGCCGACTGGCTGCGCGGCTACGGGCTGCTGATGATCATCGACCACGGCGACGGATTCATGAGCCTGTATGGCAACAACGAGGCCCTGCTTTTCGAACCCGGCGACTGGGTTCAGCCGGGCGAGGTCATCGCCACAGTCGGGGAGCAGCCGGGCGATGAACAGGGCTTATATTT
>WTJD01000022.1 GCA_011524975.1 Lysobacterales bacterium | reverse complement strand
CTCTCGGAATCTGTGCTGCCGAGCGCGCGCGCGGCTCGATTCAGTTCGGCCAGCGCGACGGGCGTATTGAGGTCATCACGCAGCGCCTCAAGAAAAGGCTCGCCCGGGCTGGACGGCTCCGGCAGTCCCCCGAGCGCCTCTTTGCAACTGCGCAAAACCGCGTAGATGCGGTCCAGCGTGCGCCGCGATTGAGTCAACGCCTCAGCCGACCAGTCCAGCGGCTGTCGGTAGTGGGCGCTCAGCAACTGGTAACGCAGGACTTCTCCGCGCTCGTCTTTCAGCAGGTCGTGAACGACCAGCGTATTACCCAAAGACTTTGACATCTTGCGTTTGTTCACGGTCACAAAACCGTTGTGCAGCCAGTAATTGGCAAAGGTCTGGCCGCCGTGCGCGCAGACACTCTGTGCAATCTCGTTTTCATGGTGCGGGAAGACCAGATCCTGACCGCCAGCATGAATGTCGATGGTGTCGCCGAGGTGCTTTTCCGCCATGACCGAGCATTCGATATGCCAGCCCGGTCGTCCAAAGCCCCAGGGGCTGTCCCAACCCGGCAGCGGGGCTTCAGAAGGCTTCCACAAGACGAAATCGCCCGGGTGTTGCTTGAAATCCTGCACCTCGATGCGGGCGCCGGAGAGCATGTCTTCAATGTCCCGGCCGGACAGGGCGCCGTATTCCGGAAAGGAAGTGATATCAAACAGTACGTGACCGTTCGCCACGTAGGCATAACCGCCAGCGACCAGGCGCGCGATCATATCAATGATGTCCTCGATATGGTGCGTGGCCCGGGGCTCGAAGGTGGGCAGGCCGACGCCCAGTGCGGCCATATCCTGGTGATAGGCGCTGGCATAGCGCTCTGAAATCTCGCTGATCGGAATGCCTTGCTCGGCCGCTGCCGTGTTGATCTTGTCATCCACATCGGTGATGTTGCGCGCGTAGACGGCGCCCGGGTAGTCGCGCGCCAGCAGCCGAAACAGCAGGTCAAAAATAACCGCTGGCCGGGCGTTGCCGATATGAGCGTAGTTATATACCGTCGGTCCGCAGGCATACATGGTGACCCGGTCAGGGTTGAGGGGTTGGAACACTTCTTTCTTGCGTGTTTTCGTGTTGTACAGATGAATGGTCATGGTGTCCGATGATCGCGTGCGGGGCCGACAGGCGTTTTGGGCTGCCTTGTGGGGCAGGGGCTATGTTAACAACATCAATGCCTGATATGGTTACGGTTTCGAAAAATCCAACGCCCCGGCGGGCGACCATGGAGAAATCATCATGCCGAGCCAGACCGTTATCTGCGACCATTACGACCAGCATGTGGCGACCTGCCAGGAACGTTGGGCGCAAGCGCTTGCAGCCGAGGGCTTCGATGCCGCGGTGATCCATGCGGGAAGCGAAATTATCAGCTTCCTCGATGACTATCACTATCCTTTCCGGACCAACCCCCACTTGTTGGCATGGGCGCCGCTCACCCGGCATCATGACAGCGTGCTGGTTGTCGAGCCTGGGAACCGCCCCGTGTTGTATTACTACCAGCCGGATGATTACTGGTACCTGCCACCGTCGGACCCGGCATCGTGGTGGGCCGATCATTTCGATGTGCGTTCGGTCAGAGACACCGGGCAATGGCGTGATGGCGTTCCGGCCGGCCGCGTGGCTTTCATTGGAGACGCCCCCGATTTGCAGGGCAGGGATGAACTCAATCCCGAGCGATTGCTGAACCGGCTGCATCTCGACCGGACACGAAAAACCCCGTACGAGCTGGCCTGCATCGCAGAGTCCAGCCGTGTTGCGGCCAGGGCCCATGTCGAGGCTGAGCGTGCCTTCCGCGAAGGCTGCAGCGAATATGAGATTCACGTGCGCTACTGCGAAGCGGCCGGCCTGGTGGATGCCGAACTGCCGTACGGCAACATCGTCGCCCTGAATACCAATGGCGCCGTGCTGCATTACCAGCAACGGCAGCATCAGCGGCCGGAAGTGTGTCGCTCTTTCCTGATTGATGCGGGGGCGACGCAACAGGGCTATGCCTCGGATATCACGCGAACCTATTCCGCAAACGGCGGAAGTTTCTCCGAAATGATCGAAGCCATGGATGGGCTGCAACTGGGGCTTTGTGACGGTATGCGCGCCGGCGTTGACTATCGTGACATGCACCTCCGGGCGCACCAGGATATCGCCGGTGTTCTCCATGACTTCGATGTGATTACCGTAGACCCCGCCACGGCCGTGGAAAGCGGTCTGAGCAGCGTCTTTTTTCCCCATGGCCTGGGCCATTATCTTGGCCTGCAAACCCATGACGTGGCTGGCCTGATCGCCGATGAGGAGGGTACAGAGTTACCCCGTCCGGAAGGGCACCCTTTTCTCCGCCTGACCCGGACCCTCGAAGCAGGGAACGTCCTCACGGTTGAGCCGGGGCTCTACTTTATTGATACCTTGCTCAACGGATGGCGCGCTCGGAACGGTGATGACGGCGTGAACTGGGCCCGGGTGGAAGAATTGTCACCTTACGGAGGCATCCGGATCGAAGACAATATCGTGGTGACCGAGGGCGAACCGGTGAACCTGACCCGGCCCGCGTTTTCAGCCCAGGGCTGAGTCAGTCTTCCAGCAGGCCGAGGTTTTTGAGCCGATCCAGCGGGATGCTGCCGACCGGGCCGTGGTTCCAGATATTGGCCTGGTCATCCAGAAAGCGCCGCTTCTCCGGGCTGGCCAGAGCGGTGAGTGCCTGCATGACGCCTGCCTCGCTCAGTGCTTTGCTCACGAACTGGTCCAGCTCGGAAACATAAGGATCACCGATGATTTTCCGCATGACCCGGTTGGCGTCGGTCAGGTCATCAGGGAACAGGTATTTACCGGTCTGCAGGCGGAAGTGATCAGACACGGATTGCAGGGTGGTCATCGAGCAGTACGCGTCGTCCAGTAATCCGATCAGTCCCAGGTGGTCCGGGATGATATCCAGCCCCTCCAGCCAGTAGGAGCAAACCATGTTCATGATTTGCTCCATTTCCTTCTCAAGGCCCACGTTGGCGGCTGCGGTTCCAGCCACTTTCAGCATGTAGGGGACCTGCTCGATATAGCCCACGACAAATTGCGAGCCCCGTTGCAGCTCCTGCTCATCTGGCTCAATGCCATTTCGATCCGCAACGACCGCGAGCAACTCTTGCAGTCCCTCGTCCGCGTCCGGATCTTCACAGCATTCGGCGATCATGGCCTCGATGCGCTCGATCTCCATCGGCGCAATTCTACCAATACTGTCTGCCAGAGGCAGCCATTATCCCGGTTGGCTCCGGTTGTGGAAGAAGTTCGGACCTCTCTTGCCGGCGGATACGCTTTCGCTTTGCATCTCCAGGGAGCCTGGTGGGTTACGCCTCGGGCCCCGGATATCTACCGGATTTCGAGTTCCTCCAGCAAGGTGTCTGCGCCATAGATGGTTTTCATCGCTTCAAGCATTCCATCCACATGAACCGAGACGGTGCGGTTCACCTTCGGATCGAACCAGTAACTGCCGGCGATCGAATGGATGTTGCCGTCAAAGGCCAGTCCAACCAGTTCGCCTGCCGCGTTGATCACGGGGCTCCCCGAGTTGCCGCCGATGATGTCGGTGGTAGACGAGAAGTTGTAGCGGGTGTCGGTATTCAGTTTTTCCCGGCTTTTGAGCCAGCTTGCGGGTAACCGGAACGGGTCCTCTCCAGTGGCGCGGTCAAAGGTGCTGCCCATCGTTGTGAAGGGATAAACCGGCTCACCTTTCTCGATCCAGCCTTCCACCGCGCCGTAGGTCACGCGCAGGCTGAAGGTAGCGTCCGGGTATACGGTCTTGCCCAGTATGGCGAATCGGGCCTTGGCAATCTGTTCATTGGCCTTGGACATGGGGGCTTCAACTTCGTTGTCATAACGCGCACGGAGTTCACGTGCCCGGGGCTCTATAGCGCGCATCAATTCGATGACCGGGTCATCGGAACTGGCAACCGCTTCTGTGCCGCCTTCCCACAACGATTTTCGGATCATCGGGTCAGACAGCCGGCTATCCCGGACCAGCCTCTCGGCCAGTGCTCGGGGGCTTTCATTACCCAGCACGGTTTTCACGACCGGGTGGTCGGGTCCCAGCGTTTCCCGCAGTTTGTCCAGTGAAAAAGCCAGTCCAAGGACCTCAAAGCCGCTGTCCACCGGTGTCTCGGCAAACAGCCTTTGCTCGACGCGCGGCAGCGCGGTGTCCCGGTAGGCGCGAAGGCGCTCTTCGTTGGGTATTTCCCGTTCGACGGTACCGCGGACCAGGGTGCGGGCAAACCCGGTCAGCGAACCGGAGAAACCGCGTCGATCCTCGATAAAACGGTATTCATCCTTGATGGTAAACCAGGTATCCAGTGCCCGCTCGACCGTTTCCCAGGCTTCACCGTAGGCAGCAGCCAGCTCAGGTTGGGCCATGACGGCTGCGCGCAATTCAGCCTGTTCGCGTCTCTTGCGCTCCATCTGCACCGGGTCGGCCAGGCTGCGCAATTGGTTTCGCCACACCTTGATGCCGTTTTCATATCCAAGGATGCGTTGCTGCACCTGGCGCGCCGCCGCGTCGCTGGTTCGCGCCCATTCCAGCATGCGGCCGCGGAACTCCGAGTAATAAATGAGTTGTTCCGGCAGGTAGTCGCTGCGGCGGCTTTCGAGTTCAGCCACGGTCAGTAAGCGGTTGGTTCGGCCGGGGTGGCCCGAGACGAATACGGCCTCGCTTTGTTCGGCACCACCGGCCCGCCAGGGAAGGAAATGTGACACTTCAGTGGGTTGGCCATTGTCGTAAACACGCAGCAAAGACATGTCCAGGTTCCAGCGCGGAAAATTGAAGTTGTCCGGGTCACCGCCAAACGCCGCGATGGGCAACTCGGGCGCGAAAACCAGCCGCACGTCGTCGTAGCGGTGATACTTGTAAAGGTAATACTCCCCGCCGTGATACAGGCTGACCGATTCGCAGCGCAGGTCACTGGAGTCTTCGCATTCTTTTTCCAATCGCGAGAGCAGGGCCTTGCGCTCCTGATTGGCGTCAGACTCAGTTTTGCCATCTGTCGCGGCGTGTACCTTGGCCGTGATGTTCTCGTAGTCGCGCAGCACCGAGATTCGCATTCCGGGGCACTGGCGTTCCTCCTTGGGCTCAATGGCCAGGAAACCGGTCTCGGAGAGGTTTTCCTCGTCGCTGGAAAGGTTGCGTATACAGCCCCACACACAGTGGTTGTTCGTCAGCACCAGTCCCTCGGGCGAAGCGAAGGAACCGGTGCAACCGCCGTCCAGGCGCACGGTGGATTTCTGCACGCGTTCCAGCCACTCCTGGCCGATATCGACGTCATGGCTTTCTTTGACCCTGCCGGAAGGAAAATCGTGAACCGTCCACATACCCTCATCAGCGCTTGACGGGACTGCAGTGAAGAAAAGTGCAAACAGGAAAATTACTGAAAATGCGGATAGAAATTTCACGATTTTTCTCGACCAGGAATCAAGGGGACAGGCAAGTATACGGCAAGCGTATACCCAACGTACCAGCGCGAAGTCACGTGCCCGCTGATCGCCATGCTGCACTTGTCGACGATCAGGTTTTATGCCGTTTTGAGAGAAGGCATGTTAGTATTCCGCGCCTTGCCGGGAGGACCTTGTGCTCACGCTTTCCATCTTGACACTGCTAGGCGGACCGCTCTTCTACCACTGGCTGCGACGGGGCGGGCTGGTCGCGCGCACCTTCGACCGCTTCATGGTGATTGTTCTGGTCGCGCTGCTGGCTGTCATCCTGGTTCCGGAGACCTTCGGTCACCTGGGGTGGGTGTCATTCATTCTGATCGCGGCAGGTTACGCGCTGCCCGGCTTGCTGGAATCTGCCATCAAACGGGCCGCGCGCCTGTTTCACCTGGCGGCATTGGTGCTGGGTGTGATCGGATTGATGCTGCATGCCATGCTCGACGGGGCCGCCTTGGCAGTGAGCGGCTCATCGGCGGGTGAAGGGCTGGCTCTGGCCATCGTGCTGCACCGCGTGGGCGTCGGCCTGATCATCTGGCTGATGGTGGCGCCGGGGTATGGACGTTTTGCTGCCTGGCTGGTGCTGGCTTCAGTGGCGTTGGCCACCGTGTTGGGTTACGAACTGGCCGATGAAGTGCTGCCGCTGGCGGGCGATGACAGTGTGCCCGTATTCCAGGCATTGATCATTGGCATGATCGCGCATGGATTGGTACACCGGTCGCATGGCGGGGCAGGGCACGGACATTCGCATGGTCACTGATCGACAGCACAGGCTGCAGATGCGCCCGTCACGCTGATATCAACCTTTCGTCGCTCGCCGAGATCGGTCGCAACAATCTGGAATCCTGTGCCGTCGTCGCGACAGAAGTTGCCTAAGAACGGCATGTTGTTCAAAACCCCGGCTTCGCGCATTTTTCTGGTCGCAATGGTTTCCTGCAGTATCCATCCTCTTGAAGCCAGTTCTGCTTCAAAGTAATCACGCAGTTCAGCGTGGGTGGCTTCCGTTTCCAGGGTCACCCTGATGCCATCGGGCAGGTTGTTGACTCTGCCTACCGACACGACCACGGCCTCTGCGTATTGCGGCAGGTCAAGATCCTGGTAGGCCTCGGGGTAGTTGAGCGGTGTGTCAGCGCGAATGGGTATAGGCGAGCAGAAAAGAATGGACATGAGAACGGACAGGGTCTTTATGCGGGCCATGATGGTGTTTTCCTGGCGGAGAAACCAAGCCTACCCGCTGGCCTGGTGGATTTTCAATCCAGATCAGGGCTTTTTTGCAGTCTCCCATACTTTGAAAAGCATCTGCCACTCGGGCGGCAGTGCGTGTGGCGAGAGCGCCTACTTGCGCCATGGTGCAGGCTAATTTCTGAAGTGACACAGGGCCTTGGTCGTGTGCGGCTATTGGCCAGGAGCGAGACAAATCAGATATCGAATGTGCCTGACCATGCCTTCGGTTACCCGCACAGTCTGTTCTCTGTGGGTTTTGAGATGAATCCAGGGCTTTTGTGATACCATGCGCGGCTATTTTGCGTAGGTCACCACGGCCCTTCGTGGAAGAAGCATCAATCGAGGAAGTTTTTATGAGATTCAGATTTATTTTTGTGGCATGCCTGCTCTTGATTTTCGGTGTGTCACATGCAGCAGACAAACCCAACATCCTGGTCATCTGGGGTGATGATGTCGGTGTGCACAATATCAGTGCCTACAACCACGGCATCATGGGCTACCAGACACCTAACATCGACCGCATTGCCAACGAGGGTGCGCTGTTCACTGATGCCTACGCACAGCAAAGCTGCACCGCTGGCCGTTCATCCTTTGTCCTGGGCCAACATCCTTTCCGAACCGGTCTGCTGACTGTTGGCATGCCGGGTTCAGAACATGGGATCCCAGACTGGGCACCCACCATTGCCGACCTGGTGAAAGACCACGGCTACATGACGGGCCAGTTCGGTAAAAACCACCTCGGTGACAGAGACAAGCACCTACCGACCAACCACGGATTCGACGAGTTTTTCGGCAACCTGTACCACCTCAATGCCGAGGAAGAACCCGAAACCTATTACTACCCCAAGGACCCTGAGTTTCATAAGCAGTTTGGTCCGCGTGGTGTGATCAAGTCCACAGCCGACGGCAAGATTGAGGATACCGGCGCAATGACGCGCAAGCGGATGGAAACGGCTGATGAAGAGTTTTTGGCAGCCGGTCTCGATTTCATTGACCGTGCTCACAAGGCCAATAAGCCGTTCTTCGTCTGGATGAGCACAACCCGAATGCATGTGTGGACCCGTCTTAAGGAGGAATCCAAAGGCCGGACCGGAATTGGTATTTATCCTGACGGCATGGTGGAACACGATGATCACGTCGGCCAAATGCTCAAGAAACTGGATGACCTCGGCATAGCCGATAACACCATCGTCATTTATAGCACCGACAATGGTGCCGAGACTGTTACCTGGCCTGATGGCGGCATCACCCCGTTCAAGGGCGAGAAAGGTACAACTTGGGAGGGTGGCTTCCGCGTGCCCCTGGTTGTTCGCTGGCCAGGCGTGATCAATTCGGGCACCAAGAACAATGACATTATCTCGCAGGAGGACTGGATGCCGACCCTCATGGCAGCCATTGGTGAACCCAACATTGTTGAAAAACTAAAGCAGGGACATAACGCCAATGGCAAGGAATGGAAGGTCCATCTCGATGGCTACAACTTCTTACCCCGATTCAGGGGTGAGGTGGACAAGGGGCCACGCGAGCAGATTTTCTATTTCGACCAGGAAGGCAACCTCAATGCCATGCGCTGGAATGACTGGAAAGTGCACTTTGCCACCTTGGAAGGCGCCATCAATGATGCTGTTCGTTTCCAGCCTGCATGGCCTTTGGTCATTCATCTCAAGGCGGACCCGTATGAGCACGCTTGGGAAGAGTCAGGAATGTACCTGCGCTGGATGGCCGATAACCTGTGGTTATTCGTGCCGATTCAGTCGGAACTGGAAAGATTCCTCGGGTCGATGAAGGATTATCCCTTCCAGGAAGGTTTGTCGCTGAATGTGGGTGACATTAACTATCAATCGCTCAAGGCATTGCAGATCTTGCAGCAGATCACCGAAAAAGGGTTGATTGAACGACCTGGGAACTAACTCGACGGTCATCAGGGCGGCGGTTAGTCGCCCTGATTTTCCAATGCCATTTGGAGCTTGAGCGACCATTTTAGACCAGGCGCGGTTATTTAAGGCTAAAAGCGGCGATCGGCAGCGTCCGACCCGGAGCGGAACTTTCGCTCCTTCCCGTTCCCTGGCTCGGGCAACAACGCAATGATGTCATTCGATGGATCCTCGATAGGCCGCGACGCGATCTATCATCTGAAGAATGGTCTCCTCGAACGGAATCGCCGACATCAGTAGCATCTTGTTGTATTCGGCGTTGGCCTTCATTCGAAACTCATCGCTGGTCAGGCGGGCGATAGCGAACGGCAGGCCCATGGCCTCGACCGTCTCCAGCGTCATGTCACTTCGCAGTTCGGCTGGGATCACGCCATGAATGAACTGCACGTAGCCGGTATTGCGACCCGCGATACGGGTGACCTCGTTATCGAGACCCCGGTAATAGTCTACGATCTCACGACGGAGCGCCGTATCCCGGATAAGCCGCATATTGCCAGTAGACCTGAGGTCCTCAAAAGTTGCATCAGAGGCGAAATCGAGCCGCTCGGACGCTGACAGGATGCCGCCGAGCGAAATATTCATGAAAAAGCTTTCCGGATTCTCAGGCAATGATTGATCACCACGAATGACCGGTAGAATCGCCTCAAGGGCCGCCTTCTTTCGAGCGACGCCGGGCTGGAATCCCTCTTGGATATAGGCAAGATCACTCCTTAACTCCTGTTCAAGGCGCTCAAGGTAGGAGATTTCCAGCTGACGTTCTTCGCGGTCGTCCGCGGCATCGTCAAGCCCCAGGGCAATCAGTACACCGAGCACGATGACCAGCATCTCGGCTATCAACCAACGGAAGTTGGGCGCATTGAGAAGTCGGGTGGAAGGGCTCGGCATAGGGTACTCCGATGTAGGGCCGTGGTTCTTTGGTTAGTCCACTCTATCTAGGCGGATAGGAAGAATAAACCACATGGCTGTTCAATCGGGCAAATATGTTTCACCGAATATGGCCTGAAGCCGAACAAAACCCAGTCACCCATTTGGCCAGAAGGCTGCCAAATTGAGAGGCACTCCTTCAGCTGCGGGCCCGATTCCGTTGCCCCGATAGCTAAATATCTGAGTCGAAATGGAAACGCACCAGAAAAGTTTTTTGCTGCTCCTGCAGCCGGATGGCAAGATATCGAACTCGTCATGCAAGCCGGAGGTGAGGGTATGTACAGACTGGTCAAAGTAGGGCTCATGGCTACCGCTGCCTGGTGGGCCATCAGTTCCGGGCTATACAACGTGACCCATTGGACCGAGTCGCTGAGCTATGTCGAGGCGGTCACATCCATGACCCTGTTCGAGGGCGGTGCTGATAGCTGGCAGGCTACTTCCAGCCCGTTCATCGTCTGGGCCGGGCTGCTGTTCATTTTTGGAGGAAAGGTCGCGGCCGCGATCATGTGCAGCATGGGAACCTGGCGAATGTGGAAGGCCCGTGCTGCAGACAGAGATACTTTTGTAGAAGCTCGTCAGATCGGCCTGGCCGGATGTGGCGTCGCAGTGATCATGTTGTTTGCGGGGTTCATCGGCATCGCCGAAAACTTTTTTGACCTGTGGAGATCAGCCGATATAGGCGGCTCGGTGCTCGGCGGCGCGTATCGGTATGGTGGCGTCATGGCACTGATCGGCATCCTGGTGGGCGCGACGGACGATTACTGAGCGTCAGTCAACAGACATGTCTGTTGGCAAAAATGGCGGCTGTAATG
>WTJD01000104.1 GCA_011524975.1 Lysobacterales bacterium | reverse complement strand
ATCCACGGGCACGATCCCGTCAGCGTCCAAGGGGGCCTCCGGCGTTGGGCTCGAGAACACGCGAAACCGTCTCTCTGTTTTGTACGGCACCCAGTTCGATCTCGAGATGAAGCAACAAAAACCGGCCGGTTTGGCGGTGACTATCGGAATTCCCTTTGAAAGCAGTGACCACGAAAACCATGAAAGCGCTGATAGTCGATGATGAGGCGCTCGCGCGCCGAGGCCTCAAACACAGGCTGGCGGGCATCCCGGGCATCAAGGTGGCCGGCGAGGCGCGCAATGCCACCGAGGCGCTGAAACAGATCCGCGCACTCAAACCCGACGTTGTTTTTCTGGACATACAGATGCCGGGACGCTCGGGTTTCGAGGTGCTGGCAGAGCTGGACGAGAGCGAATTGCCCTGCGTGATCTTCGTCACCGCCTACGACGAGTACGCTGTCCAGGCGTTCGATGTCAACGCCATCGATTACCTCCTGAAGCCGGTGGAAGAAGAACGCCTGCAGGCCGCCATCGATCGTGTCCGTGACCAGCTTCGCGACCGGGAGGCACATGAGCACAAGCGGGCGTTGTTAAATCTGCTGGGCGAGGTCACCGGAGAGTCCTTCACCCGAATGCGCGACCTCGAAGGCAGGGACCCACGCCAACTGGGCAAGCAGGAGCTTTCCCGGCTGGCCATCAAGGACGGCGGCACCACCACCTGGGTCCGGCAAGAGGACATCGAGTGGATCGAGGCCGCGGGGGATTACATGTGCGTGCACGCTCAGGGTGAAACCCACATCATGCGCAAGACCATGAAAGAGCTGGAAGATGAGCTGGAGGCAGATTTCCTGCAGCGCATTCACCGTTCGACGATCGTCAATATCAGGCAGGTCACAGAAATGCGCTCACACATCAACGGCGAATACTTCCTGAAACTGCAGTCCGGCCATACCGTCAAGCTCTCCCGAACCTACAAGGACAAGCTTCGGTTTCTTCATCCCGCCTAGCGTGACAGCCTCAGCGGGTCGCCTTCGGGCTCAAAAACGCTTTTCGCTTTATCGCTATAAACACTCGCTTCAACGCAGTCCATGACTTCTGTCACGACGCCAACCGCGACGTCTTGTCCATCCTCACACCACGGGTAACCTTTTGGCGCTTTGATGCGTCAAAGTATCCAGGAAAGCGTTAAAAATTCAGGTTTCGTCAGGCCAGGGTCCTGTTTTCTCCCTGATCATCGTCTGACCGATGATCCTGGCTTGACGATGTGCCCCGGCCGGTGCCCTCTGCCTGCCGGGGCGCTCTATTTTTGAGAGGGCACATGTCCTGTAATTGCAGCTCAGCTTTGCTGTGCACAGGTGTTTGCCACCTCCCCGGGCGCCACGCTGATGCCCGGAGCGACGACAGAAAAACCGCGAGCAGTCAGCGCCTTCTCACGTCCGCGCCCGCCTCTGCAGCCACACCTCCAGACCCTGGGCATTGAGCTCGATGTCGTTGGCCAACAGTTCATGCAGACGCGCATCCGACAGGCCAACGCCGTGGCCTCGAGCGGCGTCGAACAACCAGTCCTTCAGCTCGCTGCGGATGCGCTTCCCGCGCTGATCGTCATGCTCGTTTCGTTCAGCGATGTCCACCATGGCGTCCAGAGCCGCCAGCAATTGCGGGCCCAGTAACCAGGGGTTGCCCACCCGCCCGAAATGGGTCAGGTACATCCACTCCGGGTCTGCTTCCAGCAGACGCCCAACGGATTCATGCAGCCTTGGTGGGTCCAGTTCTATGGGCGTTGTCGTCGGAAATATGAAGAAGCCGTTTTCGGTGTCCAATTCCCGATAGGAGATACCAAAGGTATCTCCGGTGAACCAACCCCGAGTCTGCTCGTCCCACACGCAGAAATGATGCCGCGCGTGTCCCGGGGTATCGATGAAACGCAGCTTGCGCGTTCCGAGCTTAATCGTGTCACCCTCGCGCATTTCCCGGGTGCGCTCGGCCGCGATGGGCACCAGCGGCGCAAATGTGTCCTCGAAATAATCATCGCTGTACACAGCACGGACGCTGGCCTCCAGACGAGACGGGTCGATCATGTGCCGGGCGCCGCGTGGATGCACCAGGAACTCTGCCTCGGGCAGCTGCTGCATCAGCAGCCCCGCGCCGCCGGCGTGATCGAGATGAACGTGGGTGACAATCACGTATCGCACCTGCTCGCGGGTCCAGCCGCGGGCCTCCAGCAGGCTCAGCATGTGCGGCACCGTGGCGCTGGTCCCGGTTTCTATGAACGCCACGCAGTCTTCAGCCTCTAGCAGATAGCAGCCCGCAAGGCGCTCACGTACATAACCGGTATCGATGCAGACGACACCGCCGGCATATTCTGTGGCAGAGAGCAGGGAAGGTTGACTCATGGCGGGTAAGGTTCAGAATGGCGAGACTGGGCGGAAAGATAGCATATCGGTGCACGCTTTGACCGACGAATTCAACCATTCAAAAGCCATTTTTATCCTCGATATCGACGGGACGCTCTTGCGCACGCACGAGATCGACAACGAGTGCTACTGGGATGCCGTGGAGCGGGTGTTTGGCAAGCAGCCCAATAGCCGGCGCCTGCTGGATTACACGCACGTCACCGACTCGGGCATACTCGAACAATGGTGCCGGCAGACCCTTGGCCGGGACCCCGGCATTGAAGAGTCAAGGCAACTCCGAGGTCTGTTCCTGGAACTGATCCAGGATGCCGCGAGAACCCAACCCGAACTGTTCGAGCCCAGGGCTGGCCTGGTCGAGTGGCTGGAGCAACAGCACGACACGCCGGACACGCACCTTGCGGTCGCCACGGGCAGCTGGGGCAGTACGGCGCGGTTCAAGCTCAAGGCGGCGGGCCTGGACCGGTTCCAGATGGTGCTGGCCTCTGCCGATGATGGCGTCCGCAGGACGGACATCATGACCACGGCGCTAACGCGCCTTGGCCTGCAAGGCCTGCCCCGAGACTGGGACATCACCTACATTGGCGACGGCCCCTGGGATTATCATGCCAGCATGGAGTTGGGCTGGTCTTTCATTGGCATTGCCGAAGATGTGCGCGCTACATCACTTCGTGAACTGGGCGCCCTTCGCGTTCACGCTGATTTCAGGTCGCTGGCCGGGGGCGCTGAACCATAGCGCCCCCGCAGCGTCGAACAGTGCATGGAGGTGAGTCCACCTCAGCCGCTTATCTACATTTTGGGAGATTCATCGTGAAGCAAAAAAGGACGTTGACATTGGCCGGCTTTTCTCTGGCCCTGTTGGCATTTGCAGTGCTTGCCCAGCAGGTAGCTACAAAGGACGAGGTGCTCGGCGATCTGCAGGCCGCCGCCAGGGGCTGGGAAATGATCGAACAGGGCGCGTTGCTGATCGATGTCCGGTCACAGGAAGAATACTCAGAGGGGCATATCGAAGGCTCTGCCAACATCCCCCATACGGAAGTCGATCAGATCCGGGCGCTGATCGGCGAAGATCTGTCACGCCCCGTCGTGCTGTACTGTCGCAGCGGAGGGCGCGCAGGACGCGTCATGAGCTCGCTGGAAGACCAAGGCTATACGGCGCTTTTTAACGCCACCGGGTGGGAGGCGCTGGAGGCGACCCGGCCGTCTGCCGAGTAAGGCTTTGCTGGAGGACGTCCCTTTGAAGACGGATGGCGTCACCCTGACCAAAAGCACGTGTCCTGCTGCCTGATGTCTTTTATGCTGGCCGCAAGATAAGCACGATTCGAACATGCGCCTTGCACATCTGACAACAGCTCTCTCTGTATGGTTGGTGGCCATCGCCGGCCTGCCTCCAGCGAACGCCGCGGGCCTGGCGCATGAGCAGGCCGCCCTGGAGGCCACGCTGGATGCCGTCATGCAGGCGGTGACCGCGGGTGACGAGCAGGCTTTGCTGCTGAGGCTCCGGGAAGCGGCGGTCGACCCTCAACTGTCGGCCCTGGAGCGAGACCAGCTGCTGATGGGCATGATCAGCGATTTGCGCGGCATGCCGCCTGGCAGCATCGGGCCCGATACATTCACCTACCTGACCGACTACCCGCCGCAGGCGACGATGCCGCACGAGGAAAGTCCGCTGGTTCCGGTCCCGGTACACAACATCAGGGCCGCAGCCAGCGGGCTACGCAATGCCTGGCAGCGCGTGGAGTCGGCCTATGCCGGCGCGCTTTTGCTCACCATGGACCCCGCCGCCCTGGTTCAGGCCTATGGCTTGCATGACGAATGGCCGGTCCGGCAAGGGTTGCTGATGGCGCTGGACAGCGCCTCCCACGGCCAACTCGAAATGATCAGTTTCCTGGCGCTGCAACATATCGGACACACACCCGAACTGGCTCACCTGGCCGGCGAGGCCGCCCTGCGCCTGGGCGACGCGCGGGCGCTGGAGCAGCTGCTTCGCACCGGGCGCGGAAGCACCATCACGTCGATTCTGCGGCAGGCGCCGGGACGGCTGGAGCCGGATCAGATTGGGCGTCTGCTGGACACGGCTATCGCGGAGGCGCCGCCGGATATCGCCGCCGTCGCCATTGCGGAGTTATCGCCGGCACTCCTCGGCCAGGCTGACCATGCGGACCGCCTGTTCAGCCTGCTGGACCATGAACAGCTTGGCGCCACGGCCGCCCTGACGCTGGCCTCCAACCCCTCCGACGCGACCATCGTTCGCCTGGGCGAGATCACGCGCAAGGCCGGGCACTCATCGCTCAGCGCCAACAGGGCCCGGCTGGCCTTGGAGCTGATGCGGATGGGCACTGATGGGGGAATCCAGCCATGAACCGCGCACGCGGTTTATGGTTGACGATCGGCTCCCTGATGCTGGCGGGCTTGCTGCAGGCCGCGCAGGCGCAACAACCTCGGCTGACGGAGTGGGTCAGTTCCAACACAACGGGCGATCCCGACAAGATCGGCCTTGGCTATCCGGTACCCGTTCCTGTTGATACCTCCCTGCCCTTCGGGGGCTTTCGCAGCTACGCCGGCTTGCACGCCCGGCACCAGGACCTGTCGATGACCACGCCCTGGGTACACCCCGAAGACATCGGCAGGACCACCCTGGGCCGCACCATTTGGGCTTACCGGCTTGGAGATGAGGATCACACGACCCGCTACGGCCTGCCCGAGCCGGCGACGCTGACCAATGGCGGCATTCATGCCCGCGAGTGGCAGTCTCCGGAGACGGTCACCGCCATCCTCGAACTCATGGCCACGCACGCGGAAGATGACTACTTCTACGATTACCTTCGCGAAAACGTCAACATGGTGGTGATTCCGTCACTGAATATCGACGGATTCCTGCAAACTCAGCGCTACCCCACCCTCAATTACCTGGATGCCGACCCCAACTACCCTGCCACCTCGCCGCGCGACGGGCGTATGCGCCGCAAGAATCTGCGGGACACGGATGAAGATCTGGACTCGCTGACCGACCTGCTGTTCGGTGTCGATCTCAACCGGAACAACACGCCGTTCTGGAGCACCAGCTCAAACTCATCCAACAACGAGGATTCTTTGGTGTATCACGGCAGGTCAGCCGCTTCCGAGCCGGAAATCGTGGCACTGGACTCAGCCGCCCAACTCGGGCCGGCCGAGCGGCTCCGGCTGTATACAGACGTCCATTCTTTCTCACAGGTTCATTTCTGGTCCAGGAGCTCGAACGCGCGCCTGGCTGCGCAGACCCAGTCCGTACTGGGGTTGTTTTCCAACCATCATCGCGAGTTTGAAGCGCGTAAATGGTATGCCTTCTCCAGCGCCCGCGATTTGCCGGTCAACCGGGGCATTGGCACCACGGCTGAGTATTTCACCTACAACTATGAAGTGCCCTCGTGGACACTCGAAGTTGAGCCCTCCGGCGGCAGCTTTCATTCCAATCTGCCGGGCTGTGGCGCGGACTATGGCGGGGATGCCAACAACTGTCACGACGGTTTCATCCTGCCCGAGTCAGAAATTCACAGAGTCAGAACCGAACTGGCCCAGTCCTTTGCGGCGGTGTTTTACCGCCAGGCCGGCCCACCCTCGGTGCAGGCCATGCGCCTGATCGACCTGGCGACAGGTTCCACCGTCCAGCAATCTGGCTGGGATGTTCGCACACAGGAAAGCCGCCAGCTGTTCAATCAAGCAGTCCAGCCGCTGCAGCTGGGCCGCAGCTACCGGCTATGGCTGGGTTTCAACAAGCCGATGCGCTGGCGGGAAGACGGTCAAGTCACTCCATTCCCCGGCCGGGCCGAAGACACGCTTGAGTTTGATTTGATGATGTCGGCCAACGGTGCCGAACTTGCGCCCGAGGTGCTGGACCAGGGCTGGATCGACGACGGGTTTGAGGCGCCGTCGGGGTTCCTCAGCTATCGCGACGATGCCTGGTACATGGATTTCACCCTGCCCGACACGGCTGAACACCGCGAAGCATTAACGGCCGACCCCAATATCGGGCTGTCCATTTCGACCATGGATATGGTTGGGCTGAGGCTGGATGCTGACCCTGCAACGGTAGCGGACTGGTCCGCCGGGGCCTGGGTGAGGTACGAGTCCACCGAGGGTGAAGATGAGGATGCCGGCGGCACAGATCGTTCGCTCAAGCTGCCGGCGACCCTTGAAGCAGCGGGTGAGCCTTTCGTGGCCGGCCCGGGCATTTCCGGCGCCTGGTATGACCTCAGCCACAACGGGGAGGGCTTCCTGGTGGAGGTGCTCGAAGGCGGCGTGGTAGTGATTTACTGGTTCACCTACGACGAGAACGGTCACCAGGACTGGTATCTGGGTGTCGGCGAACTGCGCGGCAACCGCGTCGTCATTCCCCAGCTCTTACGGGTTTCCGGGGGTATTTTCGGAGAGGCCTTTGACCCGGACCTGATCGTCGAAACGCCTGTTGGTGCCGCAACATTCACCTGGTCAGACTGCGGCAGCGCCGAGATGGAGTGGCAGATGGGCAGCCGCTCAGGTCGGCAGTCGCTGCAACGTCTGACCGAGCTGATGGGCCTGGATTGTGGAATACCCAAGGGCGCACCGATTACAGAGTCTGCCCTGCTCAGCGGTGCCTGGTACGATCCAACTCACGAGGGCGAGGGGTTCATCGTTGAGATCATGTGGAGCGGTGAGCCAGTGGTTTTCTGGTTCAGTTACGGCCCCGATGGAACCAGGCGCTGGTTCTTCGGTGTTGGAGAAGACCTGGATGGCACGCTGGTGTTCGATGAGATGCTGACCACCAGCGGCGGCATTTTCGGCGATGCGTTCGATCCGGAACAGGTTGAGGAAACCCCATGGGGTGCGTTGGAGCTCGAACTGTCCTGCGAGGGCGGCACGGCCACCTACAGCAGCACCGAGGAAGGTTTCGGCGCGGGTCAGCTGCAGGTCATTCGGCTGTCTCAACTCGACGGGCTTGAGTGCCCGCCGCAATAACCCCATAAGAACCCTATTCACTTGCGATTGGGAGACCGACTTTGAGCGACGCGCAAAAACACCAGCAATGCACCGAACAGTTCATTTCGCTGGCCAATTCCATGAAGGAAGATGGCTATGACATCAAACTGGTCTCCGCCGCACTGATGTCGGCTTCCGGCATCTACGCCACCTATTCCGTGGCGGGGAACGAAGGCGGATTGAACCCCTCCGGGGTCGATAAACTGGTAGATGTCTACCGAAAAAGCCTGGAAAACATCCAGGCCGTGAAGAAGGCCAAGGCGGAGCAGGCGGACAAAGAACGTTCCTGAGCCACGCCAGCTTCAGCCGCCGGAATGGGATGCATGCCCGGCGTTTTTGTCGTTTCCGCCTTCTGGGGCTGCGGTTTGACGTCTGGGCTCGCGTCGGATCGACACGCTGCGAGGCGCAACGCTAAACCCCGCCCGTGATCCATGGATATGAAGCCCGGGCGCATAAGGTTGGAAACATCGTGACAGACAGGACGGGTATCGTTCTACCGGGCGGTGGCGCCCGCGGCGCTTACCAGGTAGGCGTGCTCAAGGCCGTCTGTGAGGCCCTGCCCGACGGCGATCACCCTTTCCCTGTCATCTGCGGCACATCCGCCGGCGCCATCAACGCCGCCGTGCTGGCCAGCCATGCCCATGAGTTCAAGGTCGGCGTGGAGCGTCTGGAGCATTTCTGGACCAGCATGCACTGTGGTCGCGTTTACCGCACAGACGCCCTGAACGTGCTGGGCTCAGGAGGACGGCTGCTGCTGACCCTGCTGACGGGCGGTCTGCTGGGCGTCGCGCCCAGATCCTTACTGGACAGCCAGCCTCTGCGGCACTTCCTGGGCCGGCATCTGCGACTGGAAGGTATCCGGCACGCCATCGAACAGGGCGCGCTGCGCGGCGTCGCCATTACGACCTCTGGCTATACCACCGCTTCGGCAACCAGCTATTTCCAGGGGCATCCCGACGTGCAGCCATGGCAGCGGGCACGCCGATGCGGCATCCGCGCCGACCTCACTCTTGAGCATCTGCTGGCATCCGCGGCTCTGCCGCTGTTGTTCCCGGCGCAGCGCATCGGCAACGAATTTCACGGGGACGGCGGCATGCGCATGCTGGCCCCGCTGAGCCCCGCTATCCATCTTGGCGCCAGCCGGCTGCTGGTGATCACCACGCGCGACGACAAACCCGACCCACCGCCGTCACGTCCGACGCTCTATCCCAGTCTGGGCGAGGTGGGTGGCTACCTGCTCGACACCATTTTCATGGATCGCCTGTCCGCCGACCTCAACCGCCTGCGGCGCATCAACCGCACGCTGCGCTTCGTCGATGAAAGCCAGCAATCCAGGACGGGGCTGCGCCCTATCGAGGCCCTGGTGATCAGGCCAAGCCAGGATTTACGCGAGGTGACCGGCAGGCATGCCGGAGACATCCCACGCGCGGTACGCATGCTGCTCAGAACGCTGGGAGGATGGGGCCGCGACTGGCGTCTGGCCAGTTATCTGCTGTTCGAATCACCCTACTGCCGGGAGCTGATTGAACTGGGCTACCAGGACGGGATGCAACAGGCGCAGGACATCCGGCAATTCTTGCTGAATGGCGCCCCCGGCGGTTAACGGGGAGCAGGCAGGGAGCCCGGCCGGGTCACCCCTCAGCGGCCGTACTCTCGCTCCAGCGCTTCGTCGACCAGCGCGAGCAGTTGACGTTGCCCGAATTCGACCAGCGGGCGGCCATTGACGAAGAAGCCCGGGGTCCTGTCGACACCCAGCTTTCTGGCGTCTTCCATATCCTGTTGGACATTTTGCGAAACCACCAGGCTGCGCATGTCCAATGAGACCCGCTCAGGATCGAGGTCAACGCTGCCGATGCTTCTCCAGAACAGCTCTGGGTTGGCCTGGTGGTTGATGGCCCATTGCGCCTGGGCGGCATAGCCCGCCTCCAGCGCTTCCCAGAATTTACCCTGAAGCCGTGCTGCTTCCAGTATCCGGACCACGTCTTCCGATCCTGGATGCAGCGGCAGATACCGTACAACCAGGTTCACCCTGTCGGGATGGTCTCTCAGTATGCCCTTGACGATGGGGTGAAACGCGCGGCAAGTGCCGCAGGCCGGGTCGAAAAACTCCACGATGGTGACACGCGCATCGGCGCTGCCGGCAGTGGGCGCGTTTTCCCTGAGCAGGCTGGAAGCGTGGGCGTCGGCCGATGAGCGGGCGCCGCTTTCCTCCTGCCCTTTGATAACCAGCATGGCTATGAGAAAAACACCCACCATGAACACAGCGGCGGAGATGACCAACACGTTTCTTTTCATTGTTTTGTCCTTTTCATGAAGGCAATCAGCAGTGCAACGATGGCTGAGAACGACAACAACGACAACATGGGGATATTGATGAAGCCGAACAGGCCCAGATCATCCTCCGTACAGGAGGGCCCGCTTCCGCAGGGTTGCAATGACTCAGGAATCACACCGGCGTACATCAACAGGTGATAGGCCGCCAATACCCAACCCATCATCGCCAGGGGCAGGGCGTAGCGGGCCACACGGCGGTCCAGCGGCAGCAAACCCACCAGCAGAATCACCGCCAGCGGATACATGAACACGCGCTGGTACCAGCACAACGAGCAGGGCTCCATGCCCAGGGCCTTGTCCAGAAAGAGGCTGCCCAACGTCGCGGTCGATGCCAGCAGCCAGCTGGCGAACAGCAGCGTCCAACCATCATGGTTGTTGTGTTGAGGGGGCATGTCGTCCGGCCTGTCTGGCTTATTCATCTGCTAAAGACCACGCCTGTCGTCAGAAATTCACCCGACATCATAAAGCACTGCACCCTGGCAGCACCCCTGGTCGCGCAGGCGGCCGGGCTGACTGCAAGAAGGTGCGCCAGCCCGCCACGGCTCAACCCGACCGGCGGATTGATTTTTCATGTCATAATTTCACCAGCCAGCTCAACACCCTGTATAAAGCCTGGCCACGCTTGCGGAGCCCAATCAGGCATTAACGGCGTCAGTAAGCCCCCTCAACCATAGGTTTACGGTATGAAACACCCGCCTGACATATCGGATACGGCCTTTATTACCTGCTACTTCCGTTCACTCGACCCCG
>WTJD01000041.1 GCA_011524975.1 Lysobacterales bacterium | reverse complement strand
CCACGAAGCTGCCTGGCACGTGGGGCACCTCCAGCCAGCTTCCGTCATGCCCCTGCACCTGCAAGCCTCCGGGCGCGTCATCCTTTTGCAGGATGGTCAGGCTGCCGTAATCGGTATGGGCGCCCGCGCGCAACTGCCCGCTGGGCGGTTCACCCACGGGCTCGGGGTAATGGATAACACTGAAGTTGGTGATGTGGCGGTCGACCTTGTCATCGAACCAGTGCTCCGGCAAACCCAGTGCGAGCGCGAAAATGCGCATCAGGCTGGTGGCCAGCTGTTCCATGGCCAGGTAATACGTCTCCCAGACCGCTCGCATATCTTCAGGCTGGTCCGGCCAAAAGTTGTCGGCGAAGAATGGCCCGGCCTGTGGCCCCTTGTGATACTCATCATCGGGCACGCTGACCGGCCCGATCGAAAAAGACTCTTTGAGATCCGGCGGCGCGACCTGGTCGAGTGATGCGGCAAGACCCTCCGAGCCCATGGGCGTGTAACCCCGGTACCGATCGGTCGGCATGCGCAAGCGGAGCTTTTCTTCCACGGGCAAAGCGAAATAGCGCCGGCTGACCTCCCGCATGGCGGTGATGGTCTGAGGTTCAATGCCATGGCCTGAAATGACCAGAAAACCGATCTCTCTACAGGCCCGGTCGACGGCGTCGGCCACGCGTTGTTTGCCCGTTGGCGACCCCTCGAAGTAAGGGGCAATGTCAATGATGGGAATCTTTGGCGTGACCATACGCGCCTCCGGCAGATGAGCAATGAATGCCATCATAACTTAATGTTCCAGGCGCCCGTCCCGGGGCGCCGCACGCCCGGGAGGACGACAGAACCCCTCTGAAACACGGGCCCGGCATCTTATCCATCATCTCAGACCGCCCAACGCTGTGGGTTTTGGCTCGGGGTGGGATTCCCGGAACGCGGGGCTCTCAGAAACTCAGGATCTGATTCAATTCAATCAGGTAACCGTCCGCGTCGTAAAATTTTGAAACCAGAACCTGAATGTCACCGGCGCCGTTATAGCCCGGATACCGGGTCAACTTCGGCTTGCTGATCACCTCCACGCCGGGAGCACCTGAAATGGATGGCCAGCGCTCCTCCAGCTCCGTGGTATTGAACAGCAAAATGGCGTTGCCGGGCACGAATCCCTCGCGCCGCACGGGCTTGGAGTGGGCCGGGTGATCGGGATATCCGTACTCGTAATCCACCAGGCCGACCACACCGACATGCTCGTGCGAGGCCTTCAGAAAGATCAGGCGCAGGCGCTGCTCACGATCCTCGCTGGCATGGGGCCGATGAATTTCTTCGTCATAAATGATCTCCATGCCGAGCGCGTCACGGTACAAGGCCAGTGAAGCCTCCATGTCACGGACAATCAGCGTGGTCCGCCTGAGCAGCAGCGGATGCTCCGCAGCCAGCGCCAGCGGGCTATCGGAGACGGAGTCTTCAGGGTGTTCTGCGCTCACTGACGTGGCCGCAATAAACGGCAGCAGCAGAGCCGCCAGGCAAAGACGGAAGGATGATTTCATTGGACTGGTCTCCCCTTTTGACCCCAATGGAATGGCTATGGATACGCCATTACCCTAGCACATGAACAACCGTCGCGGGTTTTCAGCGCCCCAAATTTCCAGCCATCTCGCGGCCGGATCATCGAATCAAAGAGAAGTTGTTTCAGGTCAGAGCCTGAGCTTGCTGCTTGTGCTATCCATCTTGCTCTGCGTCAGCGGCAAACCCTGGGGGCATCGGAGACAGATATGAATACGGTTCAGAAGATCATCCTGATCGCACTATTACCCATCGCAGCCCAAGCTGCATCGGTCAAGCTCGATGGCGACATCCTGTTGTTCGTCCCAGGTCCAGATGGACAAATGGAACGAAAGAGCCTCTGGCAGCCTTCCATCTCGGGTGGAAATTTCGAATCCCATTCACGGGAGGGCAGGTCTGATTATCACGGGGCGCCATGGAACCTGGTCGTATTTCTGGATGAAGAAGGCATGGCTCAGGTCGTGTTCTGGATCGACGACGAGGACTACTGGCTGGATGATCAAGACGAGCGACTGATTGACGAGCGCTTTGATGCGACTTCCTTGAAGCCCAAATCATTCGACCTGTTCGACTTCGAGGATGGCGCCAAGCTGATGCTCAACCTAACACCCGCGTTGAAGGATAAACCTCTCTCTGAAGTGTCTATGTCGAATGAAATCATGGGGTCGGATTTTCTCTGTCTGAGGCAATCATCTGTTGTTGTAGACCGGGCTTTTCATTTGGGTACCTACAGCGGTTTTGGTGAGTACATTAGAGCCGGGGTTCCGGGCATCGCTTACGTAACCATGTCTCTACAGAATCAGGAGGGATGGGAACCCATTGGCACCTATAAGAACGGCGTCATCGAGGTTTCGTTACCTGAAAACCATCTACTCAATGTGTACGGTGTGAAGTATGGCCCAGCCGGTTTTGACCGCGGTGGTCCTTTTACGATCTTTGGCTCTGTCGATCCATCAAACTGGACTCCGGATGAAGCGCGTAAGTTTCAGAAACAGGAATTGGAAAGGACTTTCGATGGCGACAGGCTGGCTGTTCTTGGAATAGCGGTAGATCAAAGTCCATTCGGAGGCGTTGGCGGCTTTACCGTCGGCAATAGTAAGGATTGGTCAGCCCATCTCGAACGGGTCAAGGGTGGTTTCTGGGGTGATGGCCTGCCGGAGTGTGGAGAGTGATTTGAATTTATGATCATCGAGAACTGGATGATCTTCGAATGACCTACAGAAGTTTGAGAATCCAACCGAAGATTCGAACGAATTAATTCGCCAATCTGTAATTTCTAAAGTCATATTGCGGAAATTGCAGAGTGGCCCTGGCCCAAGTTCTCAGCCGCGCCTGTGTCGGCGTCGAAGCACCGCTGATCAT
>WTJD01000120.1:27355-30900 GCA_011524975.1 Lysobacterales bacterium | reverse complement strand
CGAAGGCCGGCGCCATCATCTTGCAGGGCCCGCACCAGGGCGCCCAGAAATCCACCAGTACCGGCACCTCGCTGCGCTCGATCGTCTGGCGAAAGTTTTCTTCGGTCAATTCCACCGGCTTGGCGCGGAAGATATCTTCCTTGCACCGGCCGCACTTCGGATTGTCGGCCAGGCGATCTGCCGGAATGCGGTTAACGGCCTGGCAGTAGGGGCACACCACTTTTCGGGAAAAGCTCATGACGGGCTCCGATGGGGTTGTATATGAGTTAGTTCTAATATGTTGGGGAACGGCTTCAGTGTTTCAAGTGGGGCGGTAGTGACTGGGGATGAGCCGGGACTCGGGACTCGGGACTCGGGACTCGGGACTCGGGACTCGGGACTCGGGACTCGGGATCATGGTTGACAGTAAAGTCATTTTTTTATACTGATTTCCAGCCCAGATAAGGAAATCCCGACAATGACGCTGAAAGGACTGACCCGCTCACTCAACCTATTGGGCTTTCTGTTGTTCGCAGGCGCAATAGCACTGATGAAGTTTAGCAGTGACGAACAGGGCCTGGCCGTGGGCATGATATGGAACGGCGCCGTCATGTTTCTGTTAGCTGGTGGTTTTGCCAGCCTGGAAAAACGCCTGGTCGAGATCGAGAAGAAAGTCGGGTTGCGGTCGAATATAAGCTGGCAATCTGACTGATAGGGCCGACAAATCGCCCGCAGGCGGAAGCTGAGACCGGGAACCGGTCGAGAGGCTGGCCTGGGCCACGGGCTCCTACAAGGAATTCAAGCTACAAGCCCCGGCTCTTCCCAGTCACCCGTCACCACTCTTCCCCAGTCACCCGCTACCGATCATGGATCAGAGGCCACACTCCGCTCGAATCCCGAGTCCCGAGTCCCGAGTCCCGAATCCCGGCATCAACGAATCTGCTTGTGCCAGTTACCCACGATCTGGGCGATGTCGATGTCCTTGCCGCCATGGCGCCACTTGCCGGCGTAATCCATGTCGATGGAGTTCGGGGGCGGATCGGGAAGGTTCATCTGGAAGCGCACGGGCATGGGTACGGCCTCACCCAGCGCCACCGCCTCACCCTTGGCCAGTGACGTGAGCGCGGAGAACGTGCCCTTGGCCGCGTCCGGCACCATCTGGCGCACGTATTCCTGGTCATCCGGATTGGAAATACGCAAACAGATATAGCTGCTGCACTGCGCCAGCACCGTTTCGGAAACATCGGCAGGCCGCTGGCTGACCACGCACAGACCAACGCCGTACTTACGGCCGTTCTTGGCGATACGCTCCATGGCGCGACGCGCCTCGTCGTACTTGGCCAGACCTTCGCGCGGGATGTACTCGTGTGCCTCTTCGCAGATCAGGAAGATCGGGAATTCGCGGCACAGCGGGTTCCAGAAGTTGAACTCATAGGCCAGCCGGCCCACCTGGGCGGTGACCAGGGGCGCCACGTCAAACGGCACCGAACTCATATCCAGCACGGTGATAGCGGCCTTGGGCTCACCCATGCCGACGAAGTCCTTCATCATCTCGACCATGGTCTCAGTCGACGTTCTCAGCTTGGGCTTGAGCATGAAATCGTAGCGCGAGTCGTTCAGCAGGCTGTTGATACGAACCAACAGCTGGTCGAACTTGCCGTGGAGCGGTGACTTGGTTTTACCAAAATCAGAGGTTTGCTCATTGGCATCGACGATCAGCTCGATGAAATCTTCAAAGGAATAATAGACGGGCGAATCGACGGTGATATGCCCCAGATCCAGATGCTTGTTGGCGTCACGCTTCAGCTGCATCATCAGTGAGCGCAGAAACGACAGCTGTACGGTCGAGTTGGGGTCGGACTTGTCGATGATCAGGTCGCACAGCTCCCCGTAACTCAGCAGCCAGTAGGGAAACTCCAGCTCGCGGGCCTTCATGCTGCGAACCTTATTTTCCGGAAATGGCGCCTTGGCCACCACCCCATCGACATCACGGTCGCAGTACTCGCCATGCATGTCCAGCAGGATGATGTGAGCGCGTGGCATGCTGCGCAAAGCGGTCTGGATCAGACCGGTGACCGTCCATGATTTACCAGCGCCCGACTGGCCCAGTATGGCCGCGTGACGGCCGAAAAACGCGGATGCGTCGAGGAAAATATCCACCGAGTCGAAGGCGCTCAGTCTGCCCACTTTCCAGCCGACACCGCCATAATCAGCAAACACCCGCTCCAGGTCGAGGTGGGAAGTGAGGTGTACCTCCGCGCCGGAGGTCGGGAAATGCCTGACGCCCCGGTTGAAATCTCCGTCCTTGGATAACTCACCCAAGGGAGACAGCCTGACCTTGAATACCGCGTGCCCGCGTTGATTGGTCTCACGCCAGAAACTGTCCACGGAAACCAGCGCGTTGATTTCGCCTTGCCGCACGGTCATGAAAGACCCGATCTGTCCAACCATCACCGTGGTCATTCCAATGCGGCGTTCTACTTCGAAATCCTCACCGTGCGATATCAGTTCGGCCACGAAATAGTCCGCGTGCGTCTCGGCCAGGTGCCCAATCAGGGTGTTTTTGTCTTCATACATGCCATCGATCTCCTCAGGGATGATGCGAGCGCTCAGCGACCAGGGTGAGTCAGTGATAAGGCGGCCCCGTCCCTGGACCATTTCGCATCCGCGTCGATTTCTGTCAAGGGTACGCAATGCCCGGCCATTGACGCAAGAACGGCGCTGCCTTATTTGAAGGCTTGTCCTATAATCAAATGGCCGGGTCGTGAACCGCGAGTCCGGCCCGGCAAGTGCACCATTTAGTGACGTGACTTCCGACATCTGCCGGCAAGCCACGGTTTCACTCAACGCGAAGGAGGAAGCCATGGCTATCGCAATTACACTCAAGTCTTATCTGGAGGCGCATCATGTTGACTACGACATGGTGCAACACGCGCATTCAGGTACCTCGCTGGAATCGGCCCACTCGGCGCACGTGCCGAGTCACCAGGTCGCCAAGGCGGTGGTGCTCGAGGATGACCGCGGCTACGTGGTCAGCGTTGTGCCTTCCACCAACCGCCTCGATCTCAAATGGGTATCCGAGACACTCGGCCGCGAGCTTGAAATGGCCACTGAAGGAGAACTGGGAAACCTGTTCCAGGATTGTGAGCTCGGCGCCGTCCCGGCATTCAGCAACGCCTACGGGCTGGACGTGGTCTGGGACGACCAGTTCAAAAGCCTGTCCGATATTTATATCGAGGCCGGTGACCACGAGACACTCGTTCATATCAAGGGCGAGGATTTTCGCAAGCTGCTCGAGAATATGCCGCACAACATCATCAGCGCGGAAAAGGACTACTCGAGGTGGATTGACGGCTGAGCGCCCTTGAGGGTGCTCCCTGGCCGCATCGGTGCGCGGGTGCGGGGGCGGCGCTCGGCCGCCGTGGCTGACCACCGGGTTTTGCCGCGCTTAACCGGGTCGCCGTCAAACCCCATCCGCTCGACCCGGAAACCATGAACCGGTCTCTATGATCCGGGGAGCGGATCAGGGCGTCCCAGCTACATCGAAATGGAGCCCTCGCGGAAGT
>WTJD01000120.1:0-27255 GCA_011524975.1 Lysobacterales bacterium | reverse complement strand
CCGGGGAGCGGATCAGGGCGTCCCAGCTACATCGAAATGGAGCCCTCGCGGAAGTCGGTGCTGCCCAGCCAGGCATTGACCAGCACCGGCCGCCCAGCGGCAGCAGCCTCGCGCGCCTGCGTCAGCACGCTCGTTGTATCTTCTGGCCGGGCCAACACAAGCCCATCAGCGCCGAGCCCCTCGACAGCGCGGTGATAATCGGTCCGGGCCAGCACCGTGCCCACGTCATCGCCGAGCATCTTGACCTGTTCCCGGGCAATCTGGGCCCAACCGCCATCATTTCCGACCACGGCAATCACCGGAATGCCATGGCGAACAAAAGTATCAAACTCCATCATGCCGAATCCAAACGCGCCATCCCCGAATATGGCCCAGACCTCAGAATCCGGCCGGGCCAGGCTGGCGCCCAGGGCGAACCCGGCACCCACGCCAAGCGTTCCGAAAACGCCGGGATCCAGCCATGAAAGCGGCCCCCGAGGACGCACCGTGTAGGATGCGGTGCCCACAAAGTCGCCGCCGTCGGCCACCAGCAGACTGTTGTCCGGCAAAACCTGGTTAATGGCCCTCAGGAGATGCAGGGGATTGACGTAATCCGTTGGCGCAGCGGCCAGTTCGTCGATTTCCGCTTCCCGCTGCGCTTCGCGCTCGCGCAAGTGGTCCATCCAGGGCTGCAGATTTGGCCCATCGAAAGCCTCGCAAAGCCCGGCCAGAAAGCGGCCCGCATCGGCCAGGACACCGATATCGGGGCGACGGTTCATGCGCAAATCCGCGCTGCTCCGGTTGATTGAAACCAGCCGGGCCGAACGCCTGACGTGACGTCCATAGTCGAGACGGAAGTCACAGGGCACGCCGGCGAGAAGAACCAGGTCGGATTCTTTCAGGGCCAGCCGCCGCTTGTGCCGCAGATGCAACGGGTGATTCTTACCCATCAGGCCGCGCGCCATTCCGGACAGGTAAACCGGAACACCCAGGCGCTCGACCGCTGCCGCGGTTTGCTCGACATTCCGGGCGTCGAGCACCGCCTGGCTGCCAATCACAAGCAGTGGCTTCTTCGCCGATTTCAGTGCCCGAGCGACCTTCTGCAGGGCGCCCGCGGGAACGGCCTTCGGCGCCGGCCACGCCCGCGCCTGAACATGCAGATCATCCGCGCCGGCAAACAAACGGGCCAGGTGCCTTTGCAGATACCAGTTCAACAACTTGCCAGACAGGGACTTACCGCCTCCAGCCGACCCATACCAGCTGCGAATCAATGCCTGGTCATACAGGAGGTCGATCGGGCACTCGACGAACACTGGACCGGGCACGCCATCGGCGGACAGCCGTAAGGCATGCTGCATGATGCCTTCGAGGTCGCGTACCCGTCGAACCTGGAACACCGCTTTTACATGCGGCTTGAACAGCGCGGCCTGGTCAATGTCCTGCAGCGCGCCCCGCCCTTTGAGGACCGTGGGCGCGGCTCCGCCAATGATGACGACAGGCGACTGGGCGAGCTGCGCGTTCTTCACAGCCGTCATGGTGTTGGTCACACCCGGCCCGGCGGTGACCGCGGCGACGCCGGGAACCCCCGTCAGCCGGGCCACGGCATCAGCGGCAAACACGGCCGTGGCCTCGTCCCTGACATCTATGACGCGAATCCCGCGCTGCTTGGCGCCACTCAAAATGGGGGAAATATGCCCGCCACACAGGGTAAACAGGAAGGGAATGCCCTGTTTGGCCAACACTTCGGCTACCCGATCTCCTCCGTGCACTTCAGTTACTCCTGCTTACCTGGTTCAGGCCATTGAAGCACAAAATCCTTGCCGGTCAATACGGGCGTGGGCACCCGGGCCACACCATCGGCCGGTACCCGGATAGCGGCGCCGCTCATCGCCCGCACATCCTGCTCCAGGTCGATGCCCGGCATGGCCTGTTCCATCACCAGGCCTTCATGGGTCAGCCTGAACACACCCACATGCGTGACATACCACACCCGCTTGCCCCGCTCGAGAGCGGCACGCGCGCTGAAAGTCACTGAACGAACGCGATCCACGAACTTGGCCTTGCCCGGCCTGACCAGCCGCATGCGGCCGGCGCTCACCTTCCATCGCGCCCGGCTCATCCATCCGCCAATAAATATGATGGTCTGGGCGGCCTCGACGATGCTGGGCATGCCACCGGGACCGACCAGGTCCTCCATGCGGTCACCCCTCACGGCACCATTCACATTGCCCTCGGAATCGACCTCCAGAAAGCCCAGAATGGTCGCAGCCAGGTGCGTCTCATAATGACGAAACATCCAGGCAGAGGACTCCAGCCGTTGCGGATTGACCGCCGAGCCGAAGTAAATGCCCGGCGCCGGCACCCCGCCGTACACACCGGTCTCGGTGGTAAAGGTGACATCCTCATGCAACCCCTGCTCAGTGAGCACCCGGACCAGCTCTTCTCCGTAGCCCACGCCAAGATTAACCGTCGAGCCCCGCGGCACCTGCCGTGCGAACAACGCGGCCCCCAGACGCGCCACCGCCTGCTGGGCGGCACCGCGAGCCGGTGTGTAGCCCAGCAGGTCATTGGCGAAGCGGAGTTTTCTTACGCCCTCGGCGGCGTCTTCCCGGCTGGCCGGCGTCAGCATCGACCAATAACGGCGTTGGGGAACGCCACCTGTCTGCTCGTTCTCCGGGTTAACCACGATGGCGTCAACCTGCTCTGCCGGTATGGCGACATCGGCCGGCTCATGGTCAACCAGGTCGGCAACCGACACCAGGACTTTGCCGCCATTGCGGCGCGCAGCGCGCGCGGACTCCAGGCTCTCAGTCAGGGTGGCCGCGTTGCGGAAATAGATATTTCCGAGCGCGTCCGCCCAGGGCGCATTGATCATGGCGACCTCGATGGGCGGCAGGCGGTATTCCAGAGCGTCACCGGCCGCCCTGACCAGGTTGTCGCCGCCGCGCACGGGGGAACCGCCACCCAGGCGGGGGTCGAGAAATGTCTGAACACCCGTTCGGCTCAAAAGACTGAATCGGCCTTCGCCCTGGGCTTCGATGACGCGCGTCATTTCCCCCTGGGGCATCAGGTGCAGCTCGATATCATCTGACTCAGCCAGCTTCAGCAAAGCTCTGGCGGTCTCGACATGCCCCGAGATATATCGGCTGATCAGGCCCCGCACGGCCAGCTCCTCAATGGTTCCCGGAACCCGGCTGCGGCCACCCTGGGCGCCGACCGAAATCCAGGTCAGCCCGGCGGGATGGCCCAGGCGCAGGTAATGTTCACGAACCGCCCAGTAGAAAATGGAACAGCGGGCGTTGGCCGCCAGGCCGCAGGAAATCACGGTTGAACCGTCTGGCACCAGAGCGGCGGCGGCCCGCGCGCTCACGAACCGCCCGGCCTCCAGCCCGTCGGGGCAATAATCCAGATCGTGCCGGTCCCATCTCAATCGCCAGCGCAACAGCTGGTGAATGATGCTGACCCTGTCGCTGAGCTTCATCATGCGCATAAAGGTGTAGACGATGAGCATATTCAGCCAGGCGGGTCTTACGGCTGATGCAGGTCACGTCTTGTCTCAGCGGCCAGGCCTGCCCTGCGGGCGCCCCCGGCGCTTGCGTTCCGCTCGGAAAAGGGCACACGGGCGGGTTATCATGGTGTGCTCAACCCTCAGAGGCATCGGCACATGAGCACCTCTATCGTCATGACCATCATCGGTGCGGACCATCCGGGAATCGTCAGCACGGTTTCCGAGGTGTTGAATCGACACGACGGCAACTGGACCCAAAGCAGCATGTCCTCGCTGGCAGGTCATTTTGCCGGCATCTTGCTGGCCACCCTGCCGGACGAGTCGGTGCAGGATTGCCTTGACGAGCTGGCAGAATTGAGCGAGCAGGGCCTGGAAATCATCGCCCACACCGCCGACCACGTTGCCGAAGAGGCGGATTCGGAAACCTGGTCACTGGATCTGGTCGGTCATGACCGGCCAGGTATCGTGCAGGAAATCACGGCCGTGCTCGCGCAATTCGGCGTCAACGTGGAAGAGCTCGAGACAGAGGTGGCCAGTGCGTCCATGGCCGGAGGCAGCCTGTTCAAAGCCAGGGCGACCCTGGGCTTGTCTTCCGGTGTTGATCTTGATGACCTCGAACGCGGCCTGGAATCCATCGCCAACGAACTGATGGTCGAGTTCAAACGCGAAGCCTGACGCGGGCAGGTTCATTCCTCTCCAGGTATCGGTGATGATCAGGGCGCTTGCTTCCGTTGCCGCTTTGCTACTCGGCGTGGCTATTCTCCTGACCGGGCAGGGTCTGCAGGGTGTCTTGCTGCCGGTAAGGGCAACCCTGGAATCCTTTTCAACGGTTGCCATCGGCGTGATCGGCGCCACCTACTTCCTCGGGTTTACCGCCGGCTGCTGGATGGGGCCGGACCTGATCCGTCGAGCGGGTCATGTTCGGGTTTTCGCGGCCATGACCGCGCTCGCCTCAGCGGCTCCCCTGCTGCACGGGCTGTGGATCAATCTATGGTCCTGGGGCCTGCTGCGCGTCATCTCAGGTTTTTGCTTTGCCGTGCTTTACGTGGTGATCGAAAGCTGGCTGAACGAACGCGCCACCAATGAAAATCGCGGCCAGATATTTTCAGCCTACATCCTGATCAACATGACCGTACTCGCGGTTGGCCAGCAAATACTTCTGCTGGATGACCCCGAGAAACTCGACCTGTTTGCCCTGGCATCCGTCCTGGTTTCACTGGCAGCGGTACCGGTCCTGATGTCGAGGGCGGCATCACCCCACGCGGGGGAAGATTCCCCGGGGGTCGATTTTCTCGCGCTCTACGCCATTTCTCCTGCCGGGATGCTGGGCAGCTTGACCTCGGGCCTGACCAATGGAGCGTTCTGGGCGCTGGCTGCTGTATTTGCTGCGGCACAGTCGGGCGACGTATCGCTTTCTGCCTGGTTCATGACGGCGGTCGTGCTGGGCGGCGCCGCGGGCCAGTTCCCGCTGGGCTGGCTGTCCGACAGGATCGACAGGCGCTACGTGCTGGCGTCCATCTCCGTGGCCGCAGGCGTGGTGGGTTTGCTGGTTCAGCTCATCATGCCCGGGCTGGGGAAACTCCCACTGCTGGTGGCGGGCTTTACCTGGGGGGCGCTGGCCTTCCCGGTTTACTCCATCTCTGCCGCCCACGCCAACGACCGGGCTACGCCCGAGACCTACATCATGATGTCAAGCGGCCTGTTGCTGATGTACGGCCTGGGCGCGGTCACCGGCCCGATCGTGGCGTCCGCTTTCATGGCCTGGCTGAGCGAGCGCGCCCTGTTCCTGTTCGCCGCCCTGGCGCATCTGTCACTGGCCACCTATGTCGTGTTGCGCAGCCTGCGTCGTGACCCGGTCAAGCCCAGCGAGCATACCGACTTCAGCGACGCCCTGGCCTCCGTGGTAACGGCCTCGACCATTTATGAAGAGGAGGAATTGTCCCAGGACTGAGTGGGCGGTTGCCGAAGACCCCGGCGGGCTCGTCAGGGCTCGCGCGTTTGCCCCTCTGACCGCTGCAGCCGATGGGGCGGTGGCGGCCGGCAGACGGGCCCGGCAGATTTTTGGGTTCTGGACTCGAGGCCAGGTTTTTCCAGGCAAGCGTCGCCTTCAACGGAGCCCAGCTGCAGGTACCAGCCGCCCATACCGTGGGTGGCGGCAAATAGCAGCCGCTCTTCGGGGTGAATTTCCAGGTGGGGCGTCAGCACGATGGGCAGGCCGTCACCCGCCACTCGCCAGCGCTGCTCGCCCGCGACCCGTGTCAGCACGCCGAAATCCGTGGCCGCGAACAGGTCGCCGGTCACATCGTCCCGCACCAGGTGGTTGACGGGAATGTCGCCCAGATCGAAATCCAGGGGTTTGAAAACCGCTTCAGAGCCATCGGCAACCACCTCGAAGACATGTCCGGGCGCGTCCGGTGTCAGCGCGCTGAAGCCTGAGTAAGCAATGAATGCGCGGTTCGGGTTAATCGGGTCGACCGCGATACCGCTGATGAACCTCGGCGGCGTGGCGGCCGTATCCAGCCGCTGGAAGCTGACCGACTCAGCCGGCGCGTCCACGTTGCGGCTGATGAAAACCCTGCCCAGCGATGTGGCGGCCCACAGGGTGCCGGCATCAGCGCGGGAGCGCTCCGCCGCCACGATCACGCCACCCGAGCGGTCTTCGCCAAATTCCTCTCGGGTCAGAAAGCCCCCCAGCGGCTCCCAGTCACCGCATCCGGGGCCATAGTTGTTCCCGCCCAGTCGGCAGTTCGCCTCCAGAAAAGCGCGATCCCCCCCGTTGCTGCGGGTGCGCCAGACATGCTCGAAGCCCGTGTACTGCGTGTCCGGCGCCAACGGGTCAAACGTGATGAATTGCCGGCCGGTCGGGCCGACCGGATCGGTCACTTCGCCACTGTCCTGGATCGGCCAGGACGTAATGACCCAGGAGCCCGCACCGCCGGCGCCGCCCTCGAAGTGGGTGAAAAACCAGTCGCTCTGATAGCTCGCGAACAGGATATTCGGATCGGTGGGGTGAAAGCCGTTGGCCGATGTGCCGTCCCCGACGTTGAACACCTTGGTCCACTCATCGGAGGACAGGGTGCCTTCATTCCATTGCGTACTGTTGTCCTGGGTGCCAGCCATCTGCCGCTCGAGCGGCCCGGCCGGGTCCGCGGATATGTTGTAGAACTGCATGGTCTGCAGGCCCACGTTCATGAACACGAAGGCTTCCGGCACCACACTCCAGGAGACTTCGCACAGAGCGTTGACCGAGCTGCCATCCGGAAACCCGATGGTCTGGCGGCAATGAAAACTGCCGTCACCCCAGCGCCCGTCCGTGCGCACCACGCCACCATCAGAGCCGATGAACGCAATCTCCGGGTTGTTGGGACTGAAAACGATGGCGCGAACATCCACATGCGGCATGCCTGGCGGGTTCTGCAAATCAATGGTGAGTCCGTTGAACGACTCGCCCGCATCGGTCGAGCGCATGGCGGGATCGCCCAGGTTACGACTCAGCTGCCCCCCCAGGTAAACGGTATCCGGCATCCCTTCGGGCACAGCCACCACCAGGTCATAAACGCACTGACCATTGCAAATACTGTAGTCGACATAATCCTGAGCCGTGGCCAGGGGTTGGGTGAGATTGACCCAGCGCTCACTGTTCTCGCTGCCGTTGTTGAGGGAGCGATGGGGCAGGTTGGCGTCATCCAGGCGATACAGCGCCTGGTAGGTAGCGTCATACCCGTTGCCGTTGTAAACGTACACGCGCGTGGTGTCGTCTTTTACCGTGAGATCGAACGCCGCATAGGAGTCCGTCCGGATTGGCAACGGGCTGACCAGCTCGAAAACCCGGTGGAAGGTCTCATCACCATCAAGCGTCGGTGACAGCCGGTAAAGACCATCGTCGGCCACCGATATGTAAACCGTCGAGGGGTCCAGAGGATCGATCTGCAGATCTTTGACGCCGGACAACGCCTCAAAGATCCCCTCGGGCGTTCCCGGGCTGCTGGAGGTCTTAACCGGCGTCTCGAACAGGCGGCTCCAGGTCGCACCGCCGTCGGTGGTGCGATAGACCCCGACGGCGGACTGATCCTGGCCGTCCACGGTCGACTGGCCACCGCGAACGGCGGTCATGCCGAGCATGGCCGTGGTCGTTGTTACGTAAAGGGTCTGCGGGCTGCCCGGTTCTATGGCGACCTGGCTCACGCCCCGTGTCCGGGTGAAGTCCTGGCCCTCGAACCAGGTGGGCAGCCGGCTGAAATGGTCGCCTCCGTCCGTACTGACGAACACGCCCTCGCCCGCGCCGGATGTGTAATTGAAGTTGCTCTCTCCGGTGCCGACATAGATGGTGCGGCCGCTTGCGTCGTTGGGGTCAACCGTCACCGAGCCGATATTGTTATTGCTGAGTCCTTCAGACAGCCGCTGCCAGGCCAGGTCGCCCGTTGCCAGTGCCCGGTCCGTGCGCCACAAGCCACCGCCCGCAGAGCCGACGAACAACCGGCATTGCGCCGGGTCGCATGAACCCGAGATCGCCAGGTCGGTGACGCGCCCGCTGGAGTTTTTTGGCTCCCAGGGTTCCCAGGCGCCATTGTCCGTAACCGAGGCTGGACCCACGGTTTTCCAGGTTCGCCCGTTTGGCTCGCCCAGGGCGGCCGACTTCAATTTTTCGTAACGGGCACGTGCTTTCGTACCCGATTCGAGCGCGGATACTCGTTCGGCGCGCTCCGGCCAGGCGAGACGGACAGCATGCTGACGCAGAAACGCATCCGGGGCGACCGCGCGGTTGTTTTGACTGAAGGGAAACTCGGGCGGTCGATGCGGCGTGTTGCCGGCGGCCGCGGCAGCAGACACCCACCATGTGAACAAGATGACAGCGAGCTTTGGGCTGGCAAGCCGATGACCGGGGGCAAGCGAGATCGCTCGAGGCGGCAGCCTTCGTTCTCCCGTCGGATCCTGGTGGCGTCTGGACATGGCCAACGAGGATAACCGATCATCCATGATGGCCCAAACCCTGACCCGGTCAGCGCGCGGCCGCCCCTCGTCGGCGGGCGATGTACGGAGCAGATGATCTCCGACAAGCGGGCGGCCCGGGATTGGGCTACGATGGATACATGGCTGGCGAAGACATCAAATCGACCATCAGTGAGCTGCGCCAACGTCTGGAGCAGGCTGACCCTGTCGACCCGGAAACCCGTCAGTTATTGGGCCAGCTTGACCAGGATCTGCACCGGCTGCTGGAAAGCCCCGTCAGTGAAACCGGTGAAGCAGGCCTGCAGGAACGGCTGGAGACGCTGGCTGCCGACTTTGACGCCCGTCACCCGCAGTTAGCCGCCATCTTGAGGGAGCTTGGCGTCGCGCTGGCTCGCGTGGGCATTTGATCCAGGGAGGTATTTCATTATGAGACCCGTTCATCGTCTGTTCGCAGCCATCGCCCTGCTTGTCACCTTCGTCACTGCCCCGGCAGAAGAAACCATTCGCGAGTTCACGGGCTCACGCAGCATGGATACCGTCGAATTCGAGGTCAAGTCGCCATGGCTGCTCGAATGGCGCGTTTCCGGTGAATTCACCGGCTCCCTCGCCATCGACGTGGCGCTGATGGAAGCCGGTACCAGCGTGCATCAGGGCAACGTTTTAAAAACAAAGAACACCGGCAACGGCGCGCGGCTGTTCGACCAGTCGGGCAGTTTTTACTTTCGGGTTAACTCCACCATGGCCAACTGGTCACTGACCGTCGTGCAGCTCACACCAGAGGAAGCCGCCGGTTATACGCCCAAGGGCGAAACGGGGTCATTCTGAGGTGGCGCTGTCTGTCCCGGACATCAGCGACGACCACGGGGAACACATCCAGGTACTCGATCCCATTTTCCGTTCGTATGGCGGCCTGGATAAGTTTTGCGGCAAGGTCGTCACCGTTCGCTGTTTCGAGGACAACTCGGTGGTCAAGTCGACCCTGTCCGGCGAAGGCCAGGGCCAGGTGCTGGTCGTTGACGGCAGCGGCTCCATGCGATGCGCGCTACTGGGGGACCTGCTCGGGGCCATGGCCCGGGACAATGGCTGGCGCGGCGTGCTGGTCAACGGCTGCGTTCGAGACGTCGAAATCCTGAAAAACATCGACCTGGGCGTTCTCGCCCTCAACCGTCACCCGGCGCGGTCGAACAAACGCGGCGAGGGCGATCTGAATATCCCGGTCCGCTTCAACGGCGTCAACTTCAGGCCCGGCCAGTTCCTTTATGCCGACGAAAACGGTGTGGTCGTGGCCGAGAAGGACCTGGGCGTAGAGTTCATGTGACGAGCCCGGAAAGCGCTGACCGGGCCGAACGGGTCGGGCCAAGCTGAACGGGCCAAACTGATCGGGGCACGCCCACCCGTCATTCTTCAGTGTGGCAGCATGGCCTCCGGCATCTTTACCGCCACCACCCGCCCTCGGGCGCACAGTGTGTCGAGGGCAAACACCTCAACCGAAATGATGGCTTTGCGCGGGCTCAACTCCCCGATCTCGCCGCGCAATTCCAGTTCCACACCCATGCGGGTGGGCGCCAGGTAGTCGACATGGATCGCTGCGGTGACGCATCGCAGCGGCGGCTCGCTGTCCATCGCGCGCCCCTCGGCGCGGTACATGGCGGCAGCCGCTGAGCCGGTTCCGTGACAATCGATTAAAGACGCGATCAGGCCACCGTAGACGAATCCCGGGATGGCTGTGTGATGCGATTCGGGCAGGAAGCGGGCAACCGTCCTGTCACCCTCCCAGTAGCTCTTCAACTGATGGCCGTGGGGGTTGTTGCGCCCGCAGCCAAAACAATGGCTCAACTCATCCGGATAATAATCCTGGAAGGCCTTCACCCCGTCGGCTCCGGCTGTGACAGGGCAACAGCGATGTCCGCGCCCAGTCGGGCATTGTTGATCATCAGGGCAATATTGGCCTCCAGGCTGGCGCCCCCGGTCAACTGCTCCACCCGCTGCAGCAGGTAGGGTGTGACCGCTTTGCCGCTGACACCCGATGCCGCGGCCTCTTCGACGGCCTGCAGCACCACGCGCCTCATGTCTTCAGCCCTCATCGAGGTCTCCGCCGGAGGCGGGTTAGCCACAACCAGGCCCTGGCCAAGGCCCATCTCATCCTGAACCCGAATCACCCTGGCTATCGCACGCGCTTCATCAAGGCGCCTATCCACCGGGTATCCGCTGTCTGCCGCATAGAACGCCGGCAGCTTATCGGTTCGATAACCGATCACCGGTACGCCCTGTGTCTCCAGGTATTCTCGCGTCAGCCCGATATCGAGAATGGCTTTGGGACCCGCGCAGACCACGGCGACCGGGGTTCGGGACAGCTCAAGCAGATCCGCGGAAACATCCAGCGTGCGGTCTGCACCCCGGTGGACACCACCAATGCCGCCCGTGGCGAATACGCGAATGCCGGCCTGATGAGCAAGGATCATGGTGGCCGCCACCGTCGTGCCTGCGGTGGCGCCCGTTGCCAGCAGCACAGCCAAATCACGGCGGCTGCATTTGACTGCGTCTGACCCGGCTCTGGCCAGGTGCTCCAATTCCAGGTCCGTCAACCCGACGCGCGCGACCCCGTCAATGATCGCGATGGTCGCTGGAACCGCCCCCGCATCGCTGACCGCGGCCGCTGCGACGCGCGCGGTCTCGAGGTTCTGCGGCCAGGGCATACCGTGGGTAATGATGGTGGATTCCAGCGCCAGCACCGGCCGGCCCTCGGCCAGCGCGGCGCCGACCGCCGCACTGCACTGAATGTTGTCGGTGATTCCGCTCATGGTGACGGGCATGATACGCCGAAATCGGGCGCGCATTGGATCATGCTCGTTTCCCGGGCCGGTCCCGGAACCATTGCCCGGCGCCTACTCGATGACGCCAGGCTGAAGACCTTCCTCCTCGCACAGTCCGACTTTTAACGGATCCGCGGCGGCACGGGAGACGCTGTAGGCGCCCGCGCCCGGCCCGGTCGGTATGTCGTACTCGATCGTGACCTGGTTACAGTCCTCGATGACCAGGCGCCCGGTTCCATAGTCCGTATCCTGCTGCGCTGGGGGCGTTGAAGCGTTGAAGGCTCCGCCGTAGGAGTTTTCCCACTGAATCTCGACGTCGGTGGCGCCTTCCTGGTAGAAACCCAGCGCTGAGAGCCATCGCTGGCTCGCGTCTCCGACCGCCTGCGTGCCGGATTTGCCGCCCGCGCCTTCGAGCGCGACAGACGGCGCCTCGTCATAGGTATACCAGGCCAGGAACACGGCAGAATAGGTCGGCAGCACGGTAATGATGGCGCCCTGGAAACCGATCTCCGGATTGGCCCAGGCATCTTCGAAGAACATGTTGATGGCTGGCTCCCCCGGCGGGAACAGCGCGAACCGCCAGGCGCCGGTTTCCGGGCCTTCTGAGTATGGGTGCGTGACGAAGTAGTAATCCTTCCCGGAATCCAGCGTCAGGCGGTTGCCGTCATCCAGGATGGCGACGACGTTATCACCAGGGTCCTCGGGATTGAACGGCGCGTCGTAAACATAGAGCACCGGGTCCGCGCCCACGGTATAGGTCAGATCAGAGTAGAAATAGATGCCGGCCTCACTGAACTGGATCGGGCCCGCGCTGTTGTAGATCGTCTCCCCCGTCTGGCCTCCAAAATCAGCTCTGGGGTCATCCGTCTTGAATTCGCCCGACCAGTAGGCAGGGGCCTCGATGGCATCGCCTCCCGTGATATCCCCCGCCCCGGCGATGGAAATGCCGAAGGTTCCGGCCAGGTTGGTGCAATAGTGCTGCGCCACCACGGCATAGGAATTGTTTTCCTCCAGGAATACATCGCCCTGAACATCCGTCGAGGTGCCCACCAGGTTTTCACTGATGCTGTCGGGATTGAACGAACCGTCATAGAGCCTGATCACGAGGTCCAGAGCAAACTGCACGCTCTCACTCCCCTGGCCCTGGTAGGAGGCGTCCGCAATGTCGTAGGTTCCGGTTGCAGAAACCTGCACCGGCCCCAGCACCTGGTAACCCAACGTGGCGTCCGGGGTATCGCAACTGCCCGGAAACGGCGTCGTGCCCGGTTCAGAGCCATCGAATTTTCCAGAGAGAACAACGTGACCCGCCAGCGCGGACGGGGCAACCAGCAACCACAGGATCAGCATGAGCCCGTGACCTATGCGTTTATTCATCGAAGCCGCTCCTTGTGCGAAATCGCACAGCCATGTTGGTGTCAGAGTAATTGATGCACAGCAGGTGAATATATTGGTCTGCTTACAGTTTTAAACGTCCGATCCCGCCATCAGTTGACGCGGGTCATCGAAAGCGAAGGTTCTGACGGCTCAAATCACGGACGGTTCGACATCCCATCAGCTTCATATCGCGCACCAGTTCTTCCTGGATCAGGCCCAGGGCACGCTCCACGCCGGCTTGCCCGGCTGCGGCGAGCGCATACAGGTAGGAACGGCCGCCAGAACAGGCCTTGGCGCCCAGCGACAGCGCCTTGAGAATGTGCGTCCCGCGCCGGATGCCGCCGTCACAGATGACCTCGACCTGATCACCCACGGCATCAACCATTTCCGCCAGCTGGTCAAACGGCGCCCTGGACCCGTCCAATTGCCTGCCGCCGTGGTTGGATACCATGATGGCGGTTGCCCCGATCTCCACGGCCCGCCTGGCATCCGCCACTGACATGACCCCCTTCAACACGAACGGGCCATCCCAGTACTCGGCGATCTCCGCGGCCGTGTCCCAGTCGAGGGACTGATCCATCAGCCTATTGAAGTAGTCTGCGACCGAAACGGCCACGCTGGTGCCTTCGGCAACATGATCTTTCAGGCTCGCCAGTTCAAATCGCTCGTGGGTCAGGTAGTTGAACGCCCAGCGGGGATGGCGGAGAAAGCTCATCAGGCTCCGGGGGCTCAGTTTCAGCGGCGTGGTGAATCCGGTGCGGAGGTCGCGTTCACGGTTGCCGCCGACGATGGTATCGACCGTCAGGGCCAGCACGCCAAAATCCGCCGCTTTGCATCGGTCCAGCAAGCTGAAATTCAGAGCCTTGTCTTTGTGGACATAGAGCTGAAACAGCTTTGGCGTGGCAATGGTCGAGCCGATTTCTTCAATGGAGACTGTCCCCAGGGACGAAACCCCGAACATCGTGCCGAACTTTTCCGCAGCGGCCCCAACGGCCCGCTCTCCTTCATGATGAAACATCCGTTGCATGGCCGTGGGCGCCAGGAAGAAAGGCATATCGAGCTTCTGGCCCATCACCTCTGTGCTCAGGTCGACGTCCGCCACGCCCGCCAGCACATTGGGCACCAGGTCGCAGCGCTCGAAGGCCTCGGTATTGCGCCGGTACGTGACCTCGTCGTCTGCCGCCCCGTCGATATAGTGAAAGACAGGTCCGGGCAGCCGGCGGCGCGCAAACGCACGGAAATCACGGGTGTTGTAACAGTCGCCAAGTCGCATGGGTCGCCTCTGTCAGGAGGAGCCGGCCCAGTGTGGCCTCACAGGTGCGTGTAATCAAGGCGCTGCTGGGTCAGGCGTTCATCGATTCAGGGCGGTCATTCGCGTCAACGCGCCCCGCCACCCGCGGCGGAGCGGCGCCCCGATAGATTCCTGCCCGTCAGCGTTGGGCGCGTCTTTTGCCCCGCATGGCCGGGATCAGCCTCTCGCAGCTGCGCGCGCTCCGAGCTTGAAAACCGGCGGGTCCATTGACTTCTCTGATTCGGTTCGGACGCAACGGTGTCGACATCATGAACCCGCCCATGCTCGTTGGCGGCCGCGGTGCCGGTCACCTTGCCATTAACCCGAAAGCAGGCGATGTGTCATAATCTTCCCCGCTTGGGGCCGGCTCTGATGGGGCAACCCACGCCCAACATTTCAAATCACGGTTCAGGGAGCGTTCAGATGCCAGGTAAATTCGTTATCAAAAAAGGGAAAGACGGCCAGTTTTACTTCGCGCTTAAGGCGGCCAACAGTCAAACGGTTCTGCAAAGCGAAGGCTACAAAACCATGAAGTCATGTCAGAACGGCATCGAGTCTGTTCGCAAGAACTCGCAAGACCCGAAGCGATTCGTGTGCAACACCGCGAAGGACGGTCGCACCTATTTTGTGCTTAAAGCCAGCAATGGGCAGGAAGTGGGGCGCAGCCAGATGTACAAGTCAAACAGCGGCTGCAAGAACGGCATGAAGTCGGTCGCCGCCTCATCCCAGGGCGCGGATGTCGTGCTTCCCGAGTAAGAGAAGCCAGACCTCACCATGAAAGCGGGCTCCGGCCCGCTTTTTCCTCCGCAGAAAGCAAACGCCACCAGGCCGGATGCTCCTCGATTCGGTCGAGCCAGGCGCTGATATACTCGCAACCATGGGACACACACCCACCTCCCACGACACGCACGCGCAGGGCAGCACTCCGCTCTCGCTCGTGGCGCGTTATCAGCAGATTCGAGCCCGTACTGAACATCTGGCCGCCCCGCTGGAGAAAGAGGACATGGTCGTACAGAGCATGCCGGATGCCAGCCCGACCCGCTGGCACCTGGCCCATGTCAGCTGGTTTTTCGAGCACTTTCTTCTGCAGCCCCGGCTGAAGGGCTATCGGGTATTTCAGCCCGGCTGGGACTATCTGTTCAATTCCTACTACTACTCCGCAGGCCAGATGTTCCGTCGCCCGCAAAGGGGATTGCTGTCCCGACCGACAGTGGATGAAGTGCTGGCCTACCGCGCGTTCATCGACGAGAACATGCTGGACCTCATTGAACGGGATGCGCATGATCCCGAGGTCTCATTCCTTGTCCAGCTGGGCCTTCATCATGAACAACAGCACCAGGAACTGATCCTGACCGATATCAAGCACGCGCTGTGGCTCAACCCTCTGCGCCCGGCCTATCGAAGCGATCTGGATATTCCCCGCGGCACCGAAACACCCCAGGCGTTTCATGAATTCACAGGCGGTATCGTGAATATCGGCGCGGAAGGGGAAGACTTTTACTTTGACAATGAAACACCAAGGCACCGGGTGCTGCTGCAGCCTTTTCAGCTGGGTGAGCGCCTGGTGAGTAATGCGGAATTCAAAAACTTTATTGAGGACGGGGGCTACACCCACAGCGAATGGTGGTTGTCTGATGGCTGGTCGATGGTCAACGAGCAGGCATGGCGTCGCCCACTTTACTGGTCTGAGGCACTCGATTCGGAATTTTCGCTGGCCGGGGAAATCGGGCTGGATCCCCATCGCCCGGTCTGTCATCTCAGCTACTACGAGGCCGATGCCTACGCCCGCTGGTCCGGGGCGCGCCTGCCTGCTGAGGCCGAGTGGGAGCATGTGGCGAGCCGCCAGGAACCGCCCGGCGACCAGACCGGTTCAAACGGCCTGCACCCAGGCAGCGCCACCGATACCGGCACGCCGACCCAAATGTTCGGCGATACCTGGGAGTGGACAGCTTCGCCTTATTCCGCCTACCCGGGGTTCAGGCCGCTGAGCGGCTCACTGGGTGAGTACAACGGCAAGTTCATGTGCAGCCAACTGGTATTGAGGGGCGGGTCTTGCGCGACGCCACCCGGGCATACGCGGCCGAGTTACCGGAATTTCTTTTATCCGGCAGCGCGCTGGCAGTTCAGCGGCATCCGGCTCGCGCGGGATATGGGATGAAGACCGCACGCGGCAGACAGCGCGAACCGCGACTGATCGACCTGCACCCACCTCATGCGGATATGCGAGCAGACGTGCTCGCAGGTCTGGCCATGATGCCGAAACAGCTTTCTCCCACTTATTTTTACGACGAGGAAGGTTCAACGATCTTCGAGGAGATCACGCGGCTGGACGAGTATTACCTGACCCGGACCGAGGCGGAGATCATGAGAGATCATCTGCCCGAGATGGCTGAACGCATCGGGCCCGGTGCGGCCGTGATCGAATTCGGCAGCGGTACGGGCGCAAAAATACAACAGTTGCTCGGTTTCCTCTCACAACCCGTTGCCGCTGTGACGGTGGAGATCTCCCGGGCACATCTCGAAACAGCTGCCTATCGACAGGCACTGCGGTTCCCCCACCTCGAAATCATCGCCGTCTGCGCGGACTTCACCCGCCCGTTTCAACTGCCTGACATTAACGGCGCTCGCCGAAATCTTGTGTTCTTTCCCGGCTCGACCATTGGTAATTTTACGCCGGAGCATGCCGGGCAATTGCTGGGCGTGATGCGCTCGGTTGCCGGATCCGCGGGCGCTGTCCTGATCGGCGTTGACCTGGTCAAGGATACGGCCAGCCTGGAGGCGGCCTACAACGACCGGAAAGGCGTCACGGCAACATTCAACCTGAACCTGCTACAACGCATCAATCGTGAGCTGGGCGCCAATTTCGACACGAGCGCCTTCAGGCACCAGGCGATCTACAACCGGACCGCCCAGCGGATCGAGATGTACCTGGTCAGTCAGAGCCATCAAAGCGTCAGGCTGGGAGACGCCTCGTTTGATTTCAGCCCGGGCGAGCGAATCCTGACCGAGTATTCGCACAAGTACGAAGTCGAAGGGTTCTCTGCCCTGGCATCCTCCGCCGGTTTACAAACCGCCCAGGTTTGGACCGACGCCGGTGACCGGTTTGCCGTCTTTCTGCTGGAGCCTGATACAGGCTAAGCCGACAGGCTCACTGCGCACGCGGGTATCCGGTCATCTCGAGGTAGCCCTGACCGCTGCTTCCGGGCCCGTCACCGCGCGCCCGAACCACGCCTTCCCAATAGGGAAAGTCGACGTCCAGCCATTGCTCGGGATGCAAGGCCTGGACGTCCAGGACCCGGTCAATCCCGGTCAACTCCAGGCGCCAGTGCAGCGGAAGCTCGCGCCCCGCAACCCGCTGACGCTCGATGATTTGCAGTCGAATACCACTGGAGTCCAGCGACTGCTTATTCCCTTCCGGGTCCATCAGAGCGGCGTGCACGTAAGGTTTACCCTGGTTTCCTACCGGCCGCAGTTGGAAGACCATCAATTTTTCACCACTGTCCAGGTGCAGCGCGAACCAGTCCCACCCTTCCTGGTCTGGCTGAAGAAACTGGCTGCTCCATTCCCGATCCAGCCAGGCCTTACCTTTTACCCGAATGGGCAAATGATCGATGATCAGCGTCCCGCTCGCGGACAGGAACGGCTGGCTGTAGTAATGCGAGCCTCCGCCCTTGGGATGCTTTTGGGAGAACCCGCCCGTGCCCTGCAGCACGGGCGGGCGGTCTGCGTTCAGCTCGAGCTCGACCGCGTATCCATCCTGGCGAGCGCGTAAACCCAACGGCAGCCATTCGGGGCCGGCGCTCTGCAGGGTCCAGTCATCCAGCCAGGCCATGAACGGCTGAGCCTGCACGCCGGCCTGGGCCATACCCTCATGCTCACCGCCCCGGGCATAGCGCTGGAACGCCATGTGATCCGTTGGGGTTGAGATCGCGAAATGCGCCATGAACACCTGTGGATCCTGCCATGGATTCCCGCCGGCAGCTGTTTCAGGCGGGCTGGTAGCGGTCCGAAACAGTGTCCACTGCACGCCAAACGGCCGGCCCTGGTCATCTTCCAGGTTTGCCGTCAAATACCACCACTCGATTCTGAAGCCAGGGTGCATGCCGTGATCACGCGGGAATTCAATGGGCATGCCGGGCAGGGCCTGCTGATACCCCGGATCGGCGCGCGTCAGCACGGCAAAATCGCCGCCTCGGTCATGGTTCGACGGCTCGTGACAAGCCGCCAGCAGCAGGGCAAGAAGCACCGGCCAGCGCGTTCTCACAGCGCCTCCTCCCGCAACATCGCCGCCGGCGGCGTAGTGAGCAGACGAAACGACGGCAGCATCACGGCCAGCATCAGGCAGGATGCCGCCAGCAGGGCCAGGGTCCCATAATGTGACCATTCCGCCCGCAGCGCGAAGCTCCAGCCAAATGCCACCGGGGTGACCACATTCGAAAGATAAGCCGCCAGTAACGCGCCGAATGGCCACACCACGACCATGCACAAAAAGCCCAACAGCCCCCATTGAAACAGGAGCATCAATCCGCGCTCACGCCGGCTCAAGCCCAGCGCGGTCAGGAGCGCCTGTTGCGCGACACGGTGGTGGTGAATCGCGCTGATCGCACAGAAGATGCCGATGCCGGCGACCAACAAGGTCAGCGTGTTCAGCGCGTTGGTCACGCGGAAAGTCCGGTCGAATACCTGCATCCCCACAGCCCTCAGCTCAGCCTGGGAAATAAGCGCGTCCTGTTCCAACCCAAATCGGGCTGCCAGTCGCTCCCGCACGCTTTCCCATTCCAGCGAATCCGGCCCGATGATGGCCCTGGAGACCGGCTGCCGCCCCGGCCAGCATGATCGGAACAGTGACTCGCTGCTGATCCACTGGGACAGGGGATTGCCATAGTCCCTGTAGACACCCAGCACAGGCACCACCACACCAGGACACAGCTCCACACGCTCGCCAGGCTGCCATTCGTCCAGCCGCCAGGCGCGTTCACTGATAAATATCCCGGCACCCGACCAGAACCGCTCATGGGCGCCGTCCGCCTCGCGCATCAGCCCGATGGTGTCGGCAAATCGATCATCATCCTGCAGGGTGACGACCTCCACGCGAACCGGATTTCCGGCCGGCGCCCGATAATCGCCATAGCTGCGATAACGCGCCACCCATTCCGCACCTGGTGCTTCGCTCGACAACCATTGCTCCAGCGCCTGCTCGTTGATTTCCGACCGAAAATACAGCTGAGCGGCAAGCCGTTGCTGAAGCCAGTCATCCGTCGCCTGGCGGAAGCTGTGAATCATGGTGTTCAGCCCGCTGTTGGCCACCAGGGCCAGGGTCATGGCCATCAGCGCCAATGATGCCGGGCCCAGCAACCAGCGACTGTCGGCAATCATCCAGGTCATACGGGGCTTTCCAGCGGGAACCCATGAACCCAGCAGGTGTAACAATCCTCGCAAAGCAAGTGGAAGGCACAAAGCCGCGCCCAGCAGAAGACTGGCCATGCCCGCCAGCGCGACCAGGGTTGAGTCGGCGATTCGGGACAGCCAGCCCGCCAGGACCAGCAGCGCCACACCCGTCAGGAGAAAAATGCGATCCCGCCGTAATACCTCCTGCTGTTGCCACCGCTTTGTCCAGCGCTCCAACAGCGGCGCCTGCAGTGATCTGCGCAATGGCCACGCGACACACAGCAGCGCGGCCACCGCCGTCATCATCAGCGGAAGCCAGGCGCCGCCGGGAGACCATTGATCCGGATACTGGACATAAACACCGTAAAGCTGGGCCAGCGTGCGGCCAACCCCGGGCAGCAATGCCCCCGCCAGCTGTGCGCCCAATAACCAGCCGACAAGGCTACCGATGGCCAGGAAACCGCCCAACTCCAGCAGCAGGGAACGCCGGAGCCCCGATCGCGTCACGCCGGACAATCGCAGCCGGCGCAGGGTCTCGTGGCGATCGGTATAGCTGAAAGCCAGCGCGTTGTAGGTCAAAAACACGCCCACCACAAATGCGAGCAGGCCCATCGCGGCAAGGTTAAGGTGAAAGCTGCGGGTCAGTTCTGCCGGGTCGGGCGCCTGGTCCGATGCCACAAATACCAGGTGCTCCGGCAGGGCGGCTTCCATGGCCTTCAAGGACCGGGCCGGCATGGGCAGAACCATGATATGGGACAGGTAGCCCTCCTGGCCGGAAAACGCCTGCAGGGCGCCGATATCCATCAGCAACCGATGCCCCAGCACACCGCCGCCAACGGGCGTCAAAGGCGGTAGCAGTCGGCCCTCCAGGGTCTCGAGCCGGTCCCCCCCGCCGTAACCCAGTTGGTTCATGCGCGTGGGCGAGACCCAGAGCTGGTAGGGCGGCTGGGAGAATTCTGAAAAGCCGGCGCCTTCCATGGCCCCCTCAACTTCCGCGCCGTCTCGGGGCATGGCCAGCGGATCGACGCCCAGAATCTCCAGCGGCTCGCCGTTGGCAAGACGCACACCCCAACGCAGCATGGGCACAAGACGGTGAAAGCCCTGGCGGCGCAATACGATATAGTCTTTATCGTCGATGAACGCCCCTGTCTCACGCGCCCGGATTTCCCCCGCGGGCGAAGCGTTGAGTACCTGGGCACCCGCGGCATAACTGGATCTCGCCTGGGCATTGATCAGCAAGGTGCCAACGAGCAGGGCATTGGCGAGCACGATGCTGGTCAGCAGAAAAACAGCCTGCAATGGATGGCGTCGATAATGCGCAAGCAGGCAGCGAAGCACCATGTTTCAAACGTCCGGGCCCAGGCAACCCTGGGAAAGCCGGAATTGCCGGTCCGTCATGGCGGCCATATCCCGGTTGTGCGTTACCAGGAACAAAGCCGAACCGGCTTCTTCCACCAAGCGGATAAACAGCGCCATCACCTGCCGGCTGAGGCTGTCATGCAGATTGCCGGTGGGTTCGTCGGCAAAAACCAGTTGCGGCCGGTGAGCCAGGGCCCGGGCAATCGCCACGCGCTGCTGCTGACCGCCGGAGAGCACCTCGACCGGACGATGCTGAATGGCTTCGAGCTGCAGGCCCGCAAGCAGTTCGGCCACCCAGCCATCCCGATCCGGCATTCGATTGAGCCGGCGCTGGAACAGGACGTTGTCCCGGACATTCAGCCCGGACAGCAGATTGAAGCTTTGAAACACAAATCCAAGGTCTTTTCGGCGAAGCCGGGCCAGGTCCGGCTCATCCATGGTCACGAGGTTTTCGCCTTTCATTCTGACTTCGCCCGCGTCAGGCAGTTCCAGCCCCGCCGCGATCTGCAACAGCGTGCTCTTACCGCTGCCACTGGAACCCAGCAGCGCAAGGCTCTCACCCGGTTTCAGATCGAGGTCGATCCCGGCAAGCACCTGCAAGTCGCTCTCACCATCATGGAAGGACTTGTGGATATTGATCAGCTGCAGCATGGTCAACCACCCAGGGCGGCAACCAGCAGGCACAGGGTGACGACCGCAGTCAGCCATTTGCGGAGCTGAATGAATCCCTCGGGAAAAAGCGCGTGACGCTCGGAGTAATGATCGATGGCATGCGCCAGCAGAAACGACCCGATCAGACACGCGTAAGACGCCCGGCCGTTGAACAACAGCGCCGTCCAGGCGCCGAAGAAGGGAACCATGCTCAGCGCAAACAGCCTGTCATGACCTCGCAGCGCGATGCCCCAGCTGACGCCACCGATAAAAGAGAGGATCAGTGCCGCATAGATCCGCAGGGCCTGGTCAGCCGTGCCCGCCCACCCCATCGGGTTGGTCAACACCGCAAGCGTAAGGCCGATGAAGGGGAGAAGACCGGCAAGACCCAGCCATTTCGCCGTGGCCGGCCTCATGGGTCGCCTTTCAGCGCTGAAAGCATGTAGTTAACCCGGTCCAGCCGGGTCAGAAACAGCGTCTTTGTCAGTGGGTTCACGCCGACGCCTGTCATACGCCTGATTGCGAGCCCGCCGGCTTGCAGCATGCGGGCGATCTCCCCTGGTTTCTGAAACCAGTCCCAACGGTGCGTGCCTTTGGGCATCCACCGCAGCACGTGCTCTGCACCGATGATGGCGATCAGCATGGCCGCAAGGGTTCGGTTAATGGTGGCGACGAACATCATGCCTCCGGGGCGAACCAGCGCGCAGCAGGCGCGCATGAACCCCTCCACATCCGCCACGTGCTCGACCACTTCCATGTTGAGCACGACGTCATATTGCTCACCAGACGCGGCCAGCGCCTCAGCGGTTACTTCGAGAAAACGAATATCCAGGCCGGAAGACTCGGCATGCAGGCGCGCGACAGCGATGTTTTTCTCCACCACATCAATGCCAGTGACGGACGCGCCCAGCGCCGCCATGGACTCGGACAGGATGCCCCCGCCGCAACCGATATCGAGTATCCGAACGCCGTCCAATGGGCGCTCAACGCCTGGATCCAGCCGAAGGTTTGCCCGGATTTCTGCCAGGATAAACGGGACCCTGACTTCGTTCAGGCGATGAAGCGGCCAGAATGGGCCGGTTTTGTCCCACCAGAGATCGGCGAACCGGGTGTAGTATTCAACTTCCCGGGGGTCGACACTGTTTGCGGTGACCACCGCGGCTATCGGGCCCGGCCCATCAGCCGGCTTTCTTGACCCAGGCGTTGCACCAACCTTTCACGTTGACCTGCTTGGCAGGAAAGATGCCACAGTTGCCCCAGTCACCGTCGACATGCTGGTACAGCTGACAGTTCTTACACATTTGATCTGCGCTGTGACGGGGATATTGCCCCGCGTCCACATCCGCAGTGTCGTGCTTGTATCCAAGCGCGGCCGCGGACGGATCGCTCTCTTCCAGCTTTTCAGCGGCTTTCAGGGTCAAGGGTATGGCGCCCAGGGGGACGGCTGCCGCGGCAGCCAGAGATGATCGCAAAAATGTTCGGCGTCCCAACTTGGTGTGGTTCATGGTCAATTCCTTCCTGTTATCGGTCACGTGGAACTTCGATACCCATGCGGCGAAGCAGCTCAGACGCGCTGTCGCGGGCATCAGGTTCATCATTATGCCGCCTTTGCTCCTGGCCGGCACCCGGCGGCACGTGCTCAAGCGCTTTGTCCTGCGTTGGCGTTTTACGATTGCGCTTCATTTCACTACACTGTCGTTTTGTTGACGTGGCCGCGTTTTCAAGCATAAATATACAATTCTTGTACATAAAATAAAATAAAGGTGCTTTAAAAGGGTGTTTGAGCAAGACGAGTCGAAAAATATCGATTCAATACTTATACAGATTTGGATCGATTTGGGGCATGGCGCGCTCAAGGGGCGGCACCCCTATCACACGCCGGTGCTGGCCACCCAGGGTGAAAACGGGCCGGACGCGCGCACGGTGGTGCTGCGGGAAGCAGACTTCACGCGGCGGCGGCTGATCAGCCACACCGATATCAGGTCCCCTAAAGTTCGTGATCTGCGACGGCATCAGAGCGTGGCCTGGCTTTTTTATGACCGGGGCGGCAACACGCAGCTGAGAATCCTCGGAAGCGCCCGAGTCTTGCATAACGACGAACGGGCCCGGGAGCGATGGGAGGCATCTGCTGCCCGAAGCCGGGAGTGCTACCGGGCGGCGCTCGCGCCGAGCACGCCCGCCTCCTCTCCCACGCCGCCCCAGCCGCTGGAGTGCGGCTTTGAGAATTTTGCGGTTATCGATTGCCAGGTGGAGTCCGTGGACTGGCTGTACCTGCAACACAGCGGTCACCTGCGGGCTCGATTCACCTGGCAGGACGACCAATGGCAGAGCAGCTGGCTGGCGCCCTGACAGCGTCCGGGCTCAAACAGAGGCGTCCTCGGCCGACAGCGAACGGATCAGCTGCCATTTCTGCTCGCGATTCATTTTTTTGATGGCCGCCTCCCTCCGGCAAGCGCTGGCGCGGTCATGGCCACCCTCCCGGTAAACGACCTCTAAGGGCTCACGCCCCCGAAAGTAACGCGCGCCCCGGACACCCCGGGCATGCTCGTTAAACCGGCGCGCCACATCCGTGCTCACGCCCGTGTAAAGAGACTCGTCACTGCAGCGGATAATGTAAACCGACCAGCGAAGCATGCCTTAACGATATCCGGCAGCCTGGAGCGAAAACAACCGGGCGTAATGACCGTTCAACGCCATCAGTTGCTCATGACTGCCGTGCTCTATGACGCGGCCATCATCGATGACGATAATCTGGTTGGCCATTCGCACCGTTGAGAAGCGATGTGAAATGAGGATAGCGATCCGGTTTTGGGTGAGCTTCTGGAAATGCTCGAATATCGTGGCCTCGGCAGCCGCGTCCATGGCCGCAGTCGGCTCATCCAGCACCAGTATGTCGGCGTCGGCTCGCATAAATGCCCGTGACAGGGCGATTTTCTGCCACTGCCCTCCCGACAGCTCCTGCCCCTCTTTGAACCATTTGCCCAGCTGGGTCGCATAACCCTGCGGCAGACTCTCGACGATCGCGTCCGCCATGCCCTTGCCGGCCGCAATACGCCAGCGCTCGTCATCTTCAAAATAGCGCACATCACCCACCCCGATGTTCTCACCCAGGAGAAACTGGTAGCGCGAGAAATCCTGGAAGATCACCCCGATACGTTGGCGCAGCCGTTCCTCGTCCCATTCGTTGAGATCCATCCCATCCAGCAGAATTCGGCCCTGATGGGGCACATAAAGGCGAGTCAACAGCTTGATCAACGTGGTCTTGCCCGAGCCATTCTCACCCACCAGCGCCAGCGACTCACCCGGCCGAATATGCAGGCTGACTTCCCTCAGGGCGGCGTGCTCCGACCCCGGATAGCTGAAACTCACCCGCTCGAAGCGTATCCCGTCAGCGGGATCAGGCCCCCGCGTCCGGCCAGGCGGCGCCTTGCGAACCGGCGTTTCCAGGTATTCATAAAGGGTGGAAAGGTACAGGTTGTCTTCATACATGCCGCCAATGGCTGACAGGCTGGCAGCCACGGCAGACTGCCCCTGGCGGAACAGCATCAGGTACATGGTCATCTGTCCCAGGGTAATGCGGCCGGCAACCGTCGCCAGCGCGATCCAGCCGTAGGCCCCGTACAGCGCGGCGGTGCCGATCAGCCCAAGAACAAAACCCCAGCCATCCCGGCGAACCGCTAGCGCCCGGTCGGCATGGTAGAGCTTGTGGAAGATGTCACGATAGCGCTGCAGCAGCAACGGACCGAGACCGAACAGCTTGACCTCCTTGACGTTGTCCTCGCGCGCGATCACCGACTCCAGGTAAATCTGCATTCGGGTATCCGGCGAGCGCCAGCGAAAGAGGCTGAAGGCCTCCCCGGAGAACTTTGTCTCGGCAATGAATGCCGGTAAGCCGGCAAGAATCAACACCAGTACCGCCCAGGGTGAAAACTGCACCAGCAAAACACCGTAGCTGATCAATGAAATCAGGTTCTGGGCCAATCCAAAAGTACGGTTGACCAGTGACAAGGGCCGGCTGGAGGCCTCACGCCGGGCACGGGTCAGCTTGTCGTAAAACTCGCTGTCCTCGAACTGGGCCAACTCCAGGGTCAGGGCTTTTTCCAGGATCATCACGTTGACGCGCTGTCCCAGCTGGGCCCGCAACAATGACTGGCAGAGATTAATGCCGCGTTGGGCGCCTGCGAGCGCGGCCACGATAACAGCCTCCATCGCGATCAGCCCATATACTTTTGTGAGATCGGTGTTGCCGCTGATATTGGCCACGGTCGCGGCGGCCACGACAGCATCAATGATCAGGGCCCCAACATAGGCCATCGCCGCGGGTAACACACCAGCGACCAAGGTCAAAACGGCCAGGGAAACCGTCAATGGCCGGTTGGTGCTCCAGACCAGGCCCAGGGCGCGCCGGCTGTAACGGAATACGCTCAGAAAATGCCTTGGGGCGGGCTCGGGCTCAGCAGAAGCAATATGACTCATCCGGACAATGCTCCCGATACCTCGGCCTGCTCAGGCAACGATGCCGGGCCGCGCAGGGGCGTGTGACCTCATGGGCCGGGCGGGACCGGGCGTTGCACCTCGGCCCGCGGCACCGGCTCCAGTCGAACGATCGAGCGGGTGCCCCCGTCACGATGATCCAGCGCCAGGTAAACCAGGCCGTCGGGGCCGACCCGAACGTCCCGAACACGCCCCAGGCCCTGCGCCAGGGTTTCCTCGCGCACCACCTCGTCTGCGCTCATCTCCAGCAAGGCCACCTGTTCACCGCGCAGCCCCCCAGCCAGCAGATGCCCACGCCAATTGGGAAAGGCGTCACCCTGGTACATGACCAGGCCGGATGTCGCGATCGAGGGTACCCAGATCCTCTTCGGCTGCGCCATCCCGTCCTTGTGGGTGCTCTCGTGAATGGCCGAGCCGGAACGGTAGTTCACCCCGTAGCCGATCACCGGCCAGCCATAATTTTTGCCCGGCTCAACAAGATTCAGCTCGTCCCCGCCCTGTGGCCCGTGCTCGGTCAACCAGAGCCGTCCGGTATCACGGTCGAAGTACATACCCTGGGCATTCCGATGGCCGTAAGACCAGATGTCAGGCTTGGCGCCCTCGGTCGAGGAGAAGGGGTTGCCTTCGGGCAAACTGCCGTCTTCATTGAGACGCACGACCACGCCGTTGTGGTTGGAAAGATCTTGCGCGGGGTGGTTTTCCAGGTCGCCGCTGGGAGAGGCCTGGCGATCGCCCACCGTGACAAAGATGTGCCCCTGTCCATCGAATACCAGGCGTGATCCGTAGTGGCCGCGGCCTGATGAATGGGCAACCCAGATTTCTTCCACGTCTGCCAGCTCATCGTCGACGAAGCGGCCGCGGATCACCGCGGTGGTCGAATCCGTACCGCCTTGCGGCTTGGAGTAGGTCAGGTAAACCAGGCGGTTGGACATAAAATCCGGATGCGGAACCACATCCAGCAGCCCCGCCTGGCCAGCCGCATAAACCTCGGGCAACCCGGAAACGGGTTCTTCCAGTAACACGCCGTCCCGGATAACGCGCAGGCGGCCCGGTTTCTCGGTGACCAGCATGTCGCCGCCGGGAAGGAACGCCATGGACCAGGGCCGCTCGAGGCCCTCGGCCACCGTAACCACCTGGTAGTCATGGTAGGCAGAGTATCCTTGCTCCTGCGCGAGCGCCGGAGATTCGAACCCATCGGCCAGAACCGTCAGAGCGCCGGCGGTTATGATCCAGGCAAGCTGCAACATGCGGTTAAAAAATGGTTTTACCCTTGGTGCTTGATTCTTCAGCATATCAATAAACCCCTTAACAATGACGAATCGCCCGATCTCCGGCACCGACGGGCTCGTCGGCTTTGCCGGGGCGATCTTCCTTTCACCCGGACTGATACTGATCGCGCCGGAACCGGGGCGAGCAAATCGCCAGAAACACCAGGTCAGCCTCACCGG
>WTJD01000215.1 GCA_011524975.1 Lysobacterales bacterium | reverse complement strand
GCCTGCACCTCCGCCGGGTACGGTACAGGTTTCCGGCTCTATCACATCGGGCGTTTCTGGCGTTCAGGCCTCAAAAGTGGACATCGAGGCCAGTGATGCGTCATGTCAAAGGACCGGCACCGGCTACACATGCTGGATTACGGGTTCGAACCCGAGACTGACCTTGTCCGGGTACAACAAGAACAATACGGATACGGTGGCTTGTAGCGACAACATGACCGAGAGCCAGAACAACGACAACGCCAACGACCCGCGTGCCGTCTTCAGCCTTGATTCGCTGGCGGTTGGCACGGCGATTGCCGACATTGTTATTTATCCTTCAGCCAGTTGCCCGGCAGCCTAGCTTTTTCGCGTTACGCATGAATTTGCCGCCCCTTGGGGGCGGTTTTTTTTATCCTGGGTTAAAATTCGCGCATGAACATTCGCACCCGATTTGCACCCAGCCCTACCGGTTTCCTGCATGTGGGCGGGGCCCGCACGGCCCTGTTCTGCTGGCTGATGGCCAGGCATGACAATGGCTCGTTCGTTCTCCGTATCGAAGATACCGATTTGGAGCGCTCCACGCCCGAATCTGTTCAGGCCATCCTCGACGGGATGGAATGGCTGGGACTGGATTACGACGAGGGGCCGTATTACCAGACGCAGCGATTTGACCGCTACGCAGAGATTACGCAACAACTGCTTGAGTCCGGCAAGGCCTACCACTGTTACTGCAGCAAAGAGCGCCTGGACGACCTGCGGGAACAGCAGATGGCCGAGGGTATCAAGCCGCGATACGATGGTCGCTGTCGCGAGTTGGCAAAGCCCCCGGCAGGGGTAAAGCCCGTCGTGCGGTTTCGAAACCCAGCCAAAGGCAGCGTGGAGTGGAATGACCAGGTGCGTGGGCGCATCAGCATTTCCAACGAGGAATTGGACGACCTGATCATCGCGCGGCCGGACGGTTCACCCACCTATAACTTCACCGTGGTAGTGGACGACCTGGATATGGGCATTACCCACGTGGTTCGGGGTGACGATCACATCAACAACACGCCACGTCAGATCAATATTTACGGCGCACTGGGCGCGGATATCCCGATATTCGGTCACGTGCCCATGATCCTGGGCGAGGACGGCGCTCGCCTGTCCAAACGTCACGGTGCGGTGGGCGTCATGCAATATCGCAAGTTGGGCTACTTGCCCCAGGCGCTGCGGAATTACCTGGTGAGGCTGGGCTGGTCGCATGGCGATCAGGAAGTGTTCTCCGATGCCCAGATGACCGAGTTGTTCCGGCTGGAGGATGTCAACCGCAAGGCGGCCGCTTTTGATCACGACAAGCTCGACTGGCTGAATCAGCACTATATGCGCAACCTCCCGCCGGGGGAGGTTGCCGAACACCTGGCCTGGCATTTCGCGGCGCTGGGCATTGACCCCGATACGGGGCCGCGGCTGGAGGATCTGATTGCAGTGCAAGGCGATCGGGTAAAGACGCTCAGGGAAATGGCCGAGGTCAGCCGCATGTTCTACCAGGAATTCGACGAGTTCGACCCCGGTGCTGCCAAGAAACACCTTCGCCCGGTGGCGCTGGAGCCGTTACAGGTGCTGCTGGGCAGGCTGGAAAATCAGCTGGACTGGACGCCAGAGCGCCTGCATGAGGTGATTCACGCAACGGCGGAAGCGCTGGAGGTTGGAATGGGTAAGGTGGCCCAGCCGCTGCGCGTGGCGCTGGCGGGAACGGGTGTTTCGCCCTCCATCGACAAGACCCTGTGGTTGTGCGGGCGGGAACGCAGTCTGCAGCGCATCCGCCGGGCCATTGATTTTGTCGCCATGCGCGCGGCCGCGTCCTGATGTCCAAGGTCGAGCGTCTTTACCACCTGCACAATATTCTCAGCCAACGGCGCACGCCCATTTCCAGGCACGACCTGATGGATCGGCTGGGGTGCTCGCAGGCCACCCTGTACCGCCTGGTGGCCGAGTTGCGTGATTTCCTGGGCGCCCCGTTGGAGCAGGATCCGGAGACGCGTGGCTTCTACTATGACCGCAGCTACGACCAGCCCTTCGAATTACCGGGCATCTGGATCAGTCCGGATGAGCTGCAGGCGTTGCTGACAGCCCGGCAAGTGCTCGGAAACGTGCAGCCCGGATTGCTGGAGGGCGAGCTGGCCCGCCTGCAGGGGCGGATCACCAACCTGTTGCGACAAAAAGGCGTGGAACAAGAAGAGGGTGATTCCCGAATTCACATACAGGCGGTGGCGGGTCGGCCGGTACCCGATCACCTGTTCCAGGATGTGTTGGGCGCGTTGATCCAGCGACAGCGTTTGCATATCAGCTATCACGGTCGAGGCCGGGATGCCGTGAGTGAGCGTGAGGTTTCACCCCAACGGCTCACACAATATCGCAACTCCTGGTACCTGGATGCCTGGTGTCATGGTGCCGAGGGGCTGCGCTCCTTTGCGCTGGAGCGGATTCGCGAGCAGCAAGTGCTGGATAAACCCGCGAAAGATGTGAAACCTCAAGAGCTATCCTCCCATTTCGACCAGTCCTATGGCATTTTTTCGGGCCCTGCGCGGCATACGGCGGAACTGCGGTTCTCGCCCGAGATGTCACGCTGGGTGGCCGAGGAACGCTGGCATCCTGACCAGCGCGGATCGTTGGATGAGTCAGGCGCGTGGCACCTGGAGGTTCCCTTCAGCGAGGCCCGTGAACTGGTCATGGATATTCTGCGTTATGGGCCCGAGGTACAGGTGCTGGCCCCGGACTTCCTTCGTCAGGCGGTGGCCGACTCGGCGCGCAAGACCGCCGCTTTATATTCCGAAGCCAATTAATCCGTTTTTCGACCGTTCTCAGGGTTTGAGAAAACCCTGTGTTCTCCTGTACTCCGGAACACAGACGATCAACAGGAGAACAGCATGTTGCAGCAGCGCCTGACTTACCGAATCTCGCACGATGAGCCCGGATTCAACCTTGCCCAGGCCACGCGCGCGCCTACTCCGGAGCAGGTGGCCATGCCGGTACCCAATGATCTTCATCAGCCAGGCATTGCGCCGTGGCGAATGGTGTTACAGGTGACCGGAAATGTTATTGCAGGCAGCGCCCTGCTTGGCCTGCTGCTGGCTGCGCCTGCGTTGTTCGGCCTGGTGTTTGGGGTCTTGTAGGTTTCGCCACCCCCCGTTGCGGGTGTTGTCCACGCGCCCGCTTTTGAACAGGACGGACCGCATACCTCTCCGGTCCGTCCTCTTCTTTTAGATCTGCCGGCTATGCATTGAGCTGCGCGGCGAATTGAGCTGGACGTTTCAGGCCGCTTCGCTGGCCGCAAGCCGTGCGGGCCCTTTCAGCAGTGCCTGCCGGGTGTGCTCCACCAGCAGGTCGACTTCGGCACTGGTCATGGCGAAGTGTGGCGTGTAGCGCAGCGAAGTGGCGCCACCGTGTATGACGTTGATGCCGTGCTCGCGCATGAACTCTTCAGTAGAACCCTCGCCATAGGCTTTGTATCGGCTGGGATGCAGCTCCGCGCTCACGAGTAAACCGGTGCCCTGGACTTTGGTGATGTGTCCGTCCAGTTCTTTCTGCAGTGCGGTCAGCTTGTCCACCAGCTCCTGGCCTCGCTCGACGATGTTGCGGCGCATTTCAGGGGTGAGTTCCCTGAGGACCGCCGCGCCCACATCCATCGCCCTGGGGTTACTGGTCATGGTATTGCCGTACACGCCAGCGCGATACAGGTCAGTGGCGCGCTGATTCAAGGCCAGGACCGATAGCGGATACTGGCCGGCATTGAGGGCCTTGGAGTAGCTTTCCATGTCCGGGGCCGGGAGCGCTTCGAATCCGGGGTAGTCGCACACGGACAGCACACCTTGAGCCCGCAAGCCTGCCTGAATGGAGTCGACCAGCAGGAGACTGCCATGTTTCAGTGTCAGTTCACGGGCCAGGGCATAGAATTCCGGTGTGATGGCCCTGCCGGGATCGCCTTCGCCCATGACCGGCTCCATGAAAAAGGCCTCGATAAAGCAGCGGTTGCTTTCTGCGTAGTCGAAGACCTGGGCCAGTTGTTCGAGATTGTTAGGCTCGACGGTGATCAGATTGTCGTGATCGCGAAAACTGGCCAGGTGTTTGCAGTAGGTTTTCCGCGTTGAGTCTGAAAAGTGCGCCGGACGGTCTGTTCGGCCATGAAAGGCGCCCTGCAGGCCCAGGAGATGTATGGTCTGATGCGCGTGGTCCCCACCCGGGTCTGTTTGTAATTTTGCGTTGATATCGGAGATGCGCGCGGCCAGTGACACGGATTCAGAGCCGCTGTTGAGGCTGACGAAGTGCGCAAACGGCGTGTCTTCCCTGCGGTGACCAATCTCACTCATCAAGGCGTCAGTCAGACGTCGCTGACTCAGGTTGGGCGTCATGATGTTGGCCATGACCTGGGTGCTGTTCATGGCGTCGAGCGCGAAATCAGGCGAGTGACCAAAGCCCAGCATGCCGTAACCGCCGCAGTCGTAAAGCACCGCGCCTTTGGCTGTAACGATCCAGGGACCTTTGGCGGCCAGGCTGACATAGGGCACCACGCAATCGGCCGCATAAAAATTCACGAAGCCTTTCTGTGCCTCTGCACGTTGTTGATCCTCGTCCAGGTCGAGGAATGCTGGCCATTCACTCGCCAACTGCGCGTGCGCGTCCACCGCGGCGTCGATGGCGCCACCCAGGGTGGCGTCCTGTTCGGCAAACCGAAGTATTTCGTCATCACTGATTCCCAGCGTTCGCTGGTTGCCCGAGTGGCTGCGGAGAGGCTTGAGTTTTTCGACCGAATTCATAGGCGAACACCGTTGGCAGGCTTTGATACAAAGGCGTCAGGATAGCATAGCGCCTGTATCTCAGAGAACCCCGTCAAGGCTGTTCTTCATGCTGTGTCAGTGCCCATTGGACATGTTCACGGACCAGCGCTGAAGGATGTGATTGCCGCTTTTTCAGGGCCTGTACGACCTCTGCCTGTGTCTGACAGTTGCCCAGCGCCACGGCAATATTTCGTAACCAGCACTCATAGCCGATTCTCCTGATGGGGCTGCCCGCTGTACGATCAAGAAACTGCTCCTCACTCCAGTCGAACAGGCGGATCAACGAGGGCGCGTCGAGGCCATTGCGCGGGGCAAAGTCACTTTCGGCGCTGGGCTGGGCAAAGCGGTTCCAGGGGCATACCCACTGGCAGTCATCGCAGCCATAGATCCGGTTTCCCATGAGCGGGCGCAAAGACTCGGGTATGGAGCCCCGAAGTTCTATGGTCAGGTAGGAAATACATTTGCGTGCGTCGACCCGATAAGGCGCGACGATGGCCCCTGTTGGGCATGCGTCGATACACGCCGTGCAATCTCCGCAATGATTCTTGAGCGGCCGATCAGCGGGAAGGGGGATGTCCGTATAAATCTCCCCGAGGAAAAACCAGCTGCCCGCCTTCCGGTCGAGCAGGTTACTGTGTTTGCCGATCCAGCCCAGTCCAGCCTTTTCCGCCAGTGCTTTTTCCAGCACGGGCGCCGAATCCACGAATACCCGATAGCCGTGCGGGCCGATGGCCTCTTCGATCCGGTTGGCCAGTTGTTGCAGTCGCTTGCGCAGAACCTTGTGGTAGTCGCGACCCAGGGCGTAACGCGAAACCACGCCCGTGTCGGTCAGTTGCATGATGTCCCTCAGCGGCCTGGCATCGCCCGGCAAATAGTCCATGCGTGCGCAAATGACACGGACCGTCCCTTGCACCAGTTGGTCGGGCCTGCTGCGCCGGGTCCCGTGTCGCGCCATCCATTCCATCTCGCCGTGAAAGCCATCGTTGAGCCAGCGCAGCAGATGTTGTTCATGATCGTTCAGATCGATGTCGCTGACCCCCAGCTGCTGGAAACCGAGCGCTTGCCCCCAGGACTTGATCTGGGTGGCCAGGCGTTCCAATTCGTCTTGGGACAGTTCGCTCACGGCTTATAATGCACTCATGGGTTTGGTCGCAGACAAATTGTATACCGCCGAACAGGTGCGTCTGCTCGATCGATGTGCGATCGAGCGCAGGGGTATTCCCGGTTTTACCCTCATGAATCGTGCCGGCGTGGCGGTATTCGAGGCTGCGCGCGGCCGCTATACGTCGGCCAAATCCTGGCTGGTGCTTTGCGGCGCGGGCAACAACGGCGGTGACGGCTACATCGTGGCCGCCCTGGCGCGCCAGGCTGGTCTGAATGTAGCGGTGTGCGCCATGAAAGACCCGGCAGCCTTGTCCGGTGATGCAGCACGGGCTGCCGCGGAGTGGTTGAAGCTGGGTGGCGAAGTGCTCACCTGGCCTTTGCCGCCGTCCTGCAAGGCGGAGTTGGTCATCGATGCCCTTTTAGGCACGGGTCTGGACCGGGAAGTGGGTGGTGATTACCGCGAGGTGATCGAGCGTCTGGGTGAATTTGGTGCCCCGGTGGTGGCGGTCGATATTCCTTCTGGTATCCACGCGGACACGGGCGGCGTCATGGGGTGTGCGGTCAGGGCGAACGTGACCGTGAGTTTTATCGGGCAAAAGCGCGGTCTCTTCACGGCGGATGGCCCCGACCATCGGGGTGAACTCGTTTTCGAGGATCTCGGCACGCCGGCGGATATTCATGGGTCAGTCGGCCGGGCGGGTGAGAGAATTCGCGAATACCTGATTGCGGAAGTGCTGCCGGGACGGGCTTTGAATAGCCACAAAGGCCACTATGGCCACGTGCTCGTTGCTGGCGGGACCATCGGCATGAGCGGTGCGGTGCGCTTGGCCGGTGAGGCGGCCCTGCGAAGCGGCGCGGGCCTGGTGACGGCGGCCACTCGGGCGGAACACGCCGCCTATCTCAACCTGGCGCGGCCGGAACTGATGGTCAGTGCTGCCGAAGACGCCGAAGCGCTACAAAAAGCCCTCGGGCAGGCCACGGCGGTCGCGGTGGGACCGGGGCTCGGGCAGCAGTCGTGGGGAAAAGCCCTGTTGCGCGCGTGTATGGATTCTGATTTACCGCTGGTGGTCGATGCCGACGGGCTGAATCTGCTGGCAATAGACCCCGCCCATCGCGACACATGGGTGCTGACACCACATCCCGCCGAGGCAGCGAGGCTGGCCGGCTGCCAAACGGCTGCCATTCAAGCCGATCGCGTGGCGCAGGCTTTGACCATCGCGCAGCGCTACCGTGCGGTGGTCGTGCTCAAGGGCTGTGGCACCGTGGTTGCGCATCCAGAGGGGGATTATGCGATCTGCCCGCTGGGTAACCCTGGAATGGCCACCGCCGGCAGTGGCGATGTACTGACTGGTGTGATTGCAGGTCTGCTGGGGCAAGGGTTGTCGACATGGGATGCGGCCCGAGCGGGTGTTGTCGCGCACGCGGCCGCGGGCGACCGGGCCGCCGACAGCATCGGCCGCCGTGGTTTACTGGCCACAGATATCATTCATCATCTTCCTTCGGTTCTGAATCCCTGAATCCATGCAGCCGGTTGAGTCATTTCCCATTGTCAAGCCTGGCCTGATGGATGAAGCCGCGCTCTGCGCATTCGCCAGTCGCATGGCGGGCGCGTTGCAGGCGCCACTGGTGATTTATCTCGAAGGTGATCTTGGTGCCGGAAAAACAACATTTTGCAGGGCGCTTATCCAGTCACTGGGCCATGAGGGACGCGTTAAAAGCCCGACCTATGGGTTGCTTGAGCGATATGATCTGCGTTCAGGCAGTGTGCTGCACCTGGATCTTTACCGGATCGGAGACCCGGGGGAACTGGAGTACCTGGCCATCAGGGACCTGTTTGAAGACCGCACGATTTTGCTGGTGGAGTGGCCGGAACGAGGGCAGGGTGCTTTGCCCGCTCCTGATCTGACCATCGCACTTGGGCATGAAGATGACCAAAGATTCGTGATTTTAAGGGCGCATTCAAAACGGGGTTATGCGGTCTGTAGAGCATCAACTGACCTGGCTTCTAACTAAATTCCATATCTAGCCGTTTTTAAAAGAAAACTATTGCAATTTCCGGAAAAGCACTTCATCATTGGAGCAACAACATGGAGTGTTGATCGGGACCATGGGTTTGCGTCGTTGTTTCGGAGTGCTGCTGATTGTTCTGGCCATGCCGGCCCTGGCGGCGGAGGTCGGAGGCCTGCGCGTCTGGTCTGACCCCGAGAAAACCCGCGCCGTTCTCGATCTCAGCGATCGCACCGAATATCAGCTGTTTAGTCTGCAGAACCCCCACCGTCTGGTGATTGATCTCAAGGACACGCGTCTGGATACGCGCCTGGGGCTCAACGCCGATCACGCGGGTATTATCAAAAACGTACGAAGTGGAAATCCGGAATCAGACACGCTGCGCGTGGTGCTGGATTTAAGTCAACGCGCCAAGAGCAAAAGCTTTCTGCTCGAGCCCACGGCTGATTATGATCATCGGCTGGTCATTGACCTGTTTCCGGAAGACGGCAGGAAAACAGCGACCATCAAGCGCGTGACGGATGTTCATAAACCTGACAGAGACGTACTCATTGCCATTGATGCCGGACATGGCGGCGAGGATCCTGGTGCTCTCGGACCGAGTCGGGTTCGCGAAAAAGACGTGGTGCTGAATATCGCGAGAAAGCTGGCCAGGGAAATCGACGCTCAGCCCGGTATGAAAGCCATGCTGATTCGCGACGGCGACTACTACATCGCGCTGAGAGACCGCTATGAGCGAGCCAGAAAAGCCCGTGCCGACCTATTCGTTTCCATCCACGCAGACGCGTTCAAAGATCGTCGGGTCAACGGCAGTTCCGTGTTTGTGCTCTCCCGCAGAGGCGCCAGCAGTGAATATGCACGCTTGCTGGCGGACAGTGAGAACCGCGCCGACCTCGTAGGCGGCGTAAAGCTCAACGAGCAAGACGATATGTTGGCTTCGGTGTTGCTGGATCTGTCGCAGAGCGCCACCATGGGCGCCAGCACGGAGGTAGCTGGGGAAATACTGCAGTCGCTTAAGAGCCACCGCGGGGTAAAAGTACACAAACCGCACGTAGGACGGGCAGCATTCCAGGTGCTGAAATCCCCCGACGTGCCGTCCGTACTGGTGGAAACGGCGTTTATCAGCAACCCAGGGGAAGAGAAGCGACTGACGCAGAGAGAATTCCAGGACAACATCAGTGCCGCCATCGCTGACGGCATTCGTGACTTTTTCTATCGCAGGCCACCGACCGGGACCTGGATCGCAGCCAACCGTGACGGCGCACGCCATGTCGTTTCGCGCGGTGACACGCTGGGCGGTATCGCCAGCCGGTACCAAGTCAGCCTGAGCAGCCTGCGTAAAGTGAATAATCTGAACGGAGACAAGATCCTGGTGGGCAGTGAGCTGATCATTCCCACCAGCTGAATCCGCCGGGGGCCTGGCCCCGGCCCATGTACGACGATGTACCCTCCAGGCGCCTGGCCCGGGGGTTGTTGCCAAGACAGTTTGCAATTGGAGTGTGCAAACAGCCGCGTACGGACACGCACGAAGCGCGTCGAAGCAGCAACCGCCCGGGCAATTCATATTCCTTCTTGATCCCTGTTCCAGGCTTTCGGATGGGTGCGTCATTGCGGTGCTCTTTTTTTTCGCGGAGCAAGACTCACGGGTCACGATTCACTGCCCTTGTCCTCCTCCTGTATCATCCCGGACATGCCCATCCAGCCCCTGCCAGATTTGCTCATTAACCAGATCGCTGCTGGAGAGGTGGTCGAACGCCCCGCCTCGGTGGTCAAGGAATTGGTGGAGAACAGCCTGGATGCTGGCGCAACACGGGTCAGTGTCGCGTTGGAGCAGGGCGGGAAGCGCTTGATCCGGGTGATTGACAACGGACAAGGCGTGCCCAAGGAAGAGCTTGCACTCGCACTGTCAAGGCACGCCACCAGCAAGGTGAGCAGCCTGGCGGAACTCGAATCTGTGGCCACCCTGGGGTTTCGCGGGGAAGCACTTCCCAGTATCGCGTCAGTTGGGCGACTGGTGCTCATTTCACGCTCGGCCGGACAGCAACACGCCTGGCAGATTTCCACGCGAGGCGGTGAAATAGGCTCGCCGACACCGGCCGCTGGCGACCAGGGGACCCGGGTGGAGCTGCGCGATCTTTTCTACAACGTCCCGGCGAGGCGCAAATTTCTTCGCAAGGACAACACGGAATATCAGCATATTGACGAATGGCTCAGGCGCATGTCCCTGGCGAGGTTTGATGTCGCCTTCGACTGGTCACACAACGGCAAGGTCAGCAGAAGGCTGCCGGTGGCCCTGGACGACACAGCGCGCGCTGTCCGGGTCAAAGGCATATGTGGCCATGAATTCTGGGAACATGCCGTTCAAGTCGATGCTGGCAGCGGGGATCTGGGGTTGCAGGGCTGGGTCGCTGAACCTCGTTTCAGCCGTCCAAGGGCCGATCGTCAGTTTTTCTTCGTCAATGGCCGCATCGTGCGCGACCGCGTCATCGCCCATGCCGTTCGGCAGGCTTTCGGCGATGTATTGATGCACGGCAGACACTCTGCCTTCGTCTTGTACTTATCCATGCCTGAGGAGGGCGTGGACGTCAACGTGCATCCGCAGAAGCATGAGGTCCGATTCCGGGACGCAAGGCGCGTGCATGATTTCCTGTATTCCTCGCTTCACCGGGTGCTGGCCGAAACCGGCGTCGGCGCGGGCGCGCCACGCCCTGG
>WTJD01000038.1 GCA_011524975.1 Lysobacterales bacterium | reverse complement strand
GCCGGCTTAGCTCAGCTGGTAGAGCAACTGATTTGTAATCAGTAGGTCGGGGGTTTAACAAAATCGCCGGGAGCGATTTTGAACGCAGCCGCGAAGCGGCAAGCCCAGAGGGTGAGCCCCAGGATGGGGCGAATAATCCCGAAGCCGGCGTGCCGGCTGGGGATGCGATAATTTCTAATGAGTGCCGGCTTAGCTCAGCTGGTAGAGCAACTGATTTGTAATCAGTAGGTCGGGGGTTCAAATCCCTCAGCCGGCACCACATTCGGGTACCAGGGGCTGACGAAATCGCCCCACCTCCAAGCCGATCTGTCACTATTCCGTAACTTTCTAATTTTCCGACCTTTTTTTATTTTGCAACCCATGGGTGTTGGTTGACAATGCTCGGCAGGTTTAAGACAATGATGCGGATTGTGCCTTTCCGTGCGTCCGCGCTGCGTCCTATGAGCGCGTCGGAGGGGCATAACGAAGCGTGAAAAAACGTGCGCCACTGGCTGATCAGCAGCCGATGACGGCGCCGGTCGGCTGAGGGAGGTATCTTCCCAAACGGCTGCACTGGCCGCCATCGCCGGACATATTCGGCCCGTTGGCGACAACAAGATGGGGGAGTGACCGAATGCTGTCGAAAATCAACGAGGCTTGGAACAAGCCCAGCGTCCTAAACAGTCGGCTCACCCGAACCGAAGGAGAAAAAGCTATGCTACGTGGGTTCTCGCGGTCAGGGATTCAATCAAAAGTCCTTGCATTAACCATTTTCTGCCTGGGCGCGCCCAGCGCTTTCGCTGTACACGACGATGGCAACATCGAAATGGATGGAAACACGGCCAGTGACGGTAACCCGCTCACGGGTGTTGACTGGAATGATATCTATGATGAGTGCGGTCTCGCCGGGGCTTGCGAGCCGATCGCTTCCGGAGCAGCGCGTCAGTACTTCGGGGATGACACTTCGACCGATGACACGACTTCATTTGCCGGCGGCGTTAAAGACACGCAGCCCATATCCAACTGGCAATGCACGACGACCAAACCACTGGACAAGAACAACATCCAGTACGCCTACGGCGCTGTTTTCGATGGGGCCGAAGGTAAAATTCTGTACACGGGCGCCGACCGACTGGGTAACAACGGCACGGCCAACTTCGGCATCTGGCTGTTCCAGCAGCCCGTGAATTGTGTCTCCGCAGGCGGCGCCACGCCTTTCACCGGGCAGCACCTGGATGGGGACCTGCTGCTGGTGGCCGAGTTTGATAACGGCGGCTCCGTATCAAGCATCAATGTTTACCGCTGGACCGATCCTGACTTCATCCCGGAGAATGGTGATGAATGTCTCGGCGGTGAAATTGGCCCGGTGGGCGATGAGTGCGCCAACGAAGGCCTTACCCTGTTCCAGGGCGCGAACTGCCTGAATCCCGATTTGGGAGTTGATCCTTTCTTTGACGCCTTGTGCGGCATCACGAATGCGCCTCTGGATCAGCCCAACGGTGTCGGCGACATCGATGCTGCCTGGCGTACCGGAATTGGCGCCAACGCGTTTTACGAAGCAGGCATCAACCTGTCGGCCTTCAGCGCCGGCAGTGCCGGCCTGACCGACTGCTTCGCTTCGATCATGATCGAAACGCGCACATCGACCTCGTTGACTGCCTCTCTGAAAGACTTCGTAACAGTTGAACTGCAGACCTGCGGTTCGCTTACTGTTGAAAAGCAGACCAACGTTGCGGCAGCTGATCTGTTTGACTTCACGGTTTCACCCGCTTTAGGCATCGATGATGTCAGTGCCTTCCAGTTGTCCGGTGGCGACTTCACCTTTGTCAACAATGTTGAAACCGGCACCTACACGGTGACTGAAGGCGCCCTGCCCAGCGAAGACTGGTCCCGGACTGCGATTTCCTGCACCGAGGGCGGCGCGAACGCCAATCTGGAAACCGGCGCTATCGACGTGACCGTGGGTACGGCCGACGATATCGTTTGCACCTTCGAAAACACGCTGGCAATCCCGGTGGGTACGCTGCAGATCGCCAAGAACTGCGATTCCGTGGCTCCTGGTGAACAGGATTTCACCTTCACCATCACCGGGCCTGACGGTGCATTGGCTGCCAGCACTACGCCAGCGTGTCAGGGCGGTTCGGTCACCCTGGACTGCACGCCTGAAAACAGAGCCATCAGCTGCAACGACCTCGAGGTGGGTGAATACACCGTCAATGAGGCGGCAGTTGCGAATTGGGATGTCACCGATGTGACGTGCACCGGGGGTGGAGCATCGACCTGTGGTCCGACTGAATCGCCTCACGCGACCGTCAACATCGGAGATACGGAAGAAACGGGCTTTGTCACGGTTACTTTTGAGAATACTGAAGACGCCATTATCCAGATCACAAAGGAAACCGTTCCCGACGACGCAGGCGGAACCTTCGATTTCACTGGCGACCTTGGAGATTTCCAACTTCAGCATGGTGACACAGAAACTGCCACTGGCCTGACTCCGGGTCAGACCTATTCCGTCACTGAATTGGCCGAGCCGGGCTTCACCATAACGGGATTCAATTGCACGGGTAGCAACTGGGCTGGCGCTGGAAATCTAGAGACCGTCAACATCACGCCAGCGGGCGGTGAGACGGTTGCGTGCACGGTCCAAAACACACAGAATCCGGGTACAATCACGGTCTGCAAGGAAACCGTTCCCGCTGGGGCACCCGATACCTTTACCTTCGAGCTCACCGGGCCGGACGAGGCAGGCGACCTGCCGTTTAGCGCGGACCTGGTGGATCCAGATTGCAGTGAGCCGGTGACCGTTCCGGTAGGCAGCGGTTACGCGATTACGGAGACCCCCAGAGAAGGTTGGGATCTGACCAGCGCCACTTGTGACGATTCTTCGCCTGTTGGCAATATCGATGTCAGCGCGGACGAGGCCGTTGTCTGCACCTTCGTCAACACGCAACGCGGCAGCAT
>WTJD01000085.1 GCA_011524975.1 Lysobacterales bacterium | reverse complement strand
GATTCCAAAGTCCGGCTCCGGCGCCTGCCATTCAGCGGAGCGGGACCGTCCAGCACACCGTGCAGACCGGAGATTCCCTGTGGAGTATCGCGCGCCGCTACCGGGTCAAGCTCGATGATCTCATGCGCTGGAATGACCTCGAGAGCAGCTCTGTCATTCGCCCTGGCCAATCCATAAAAATCATTTTCTGACCCATGCGTCACCTCTGCTGGCTGCTGATGTTAACGCTGGCCACCGCGCACGCCCATGCACTGGAGCTCACCGGAGAGGCCATTCAGGGCGGCTTGATGTTCGGCAAAGTGTCACCCGACAGCACGGTGACCCTGGACGGGCAATCCGTGATGGTGTCACCCTCCGGGCAGTTTGTGATCGGATTCGGCCGCGACGAGACGGGTACACGCACGATTGGGGTCAGCACACCCGGTGCAGACAAGATCGAGCGGGCGTTGGACATACAAGCTCGGGCGTACGCCATAGAACGTGTTGACGGTGTGCCCCAGCGGACCGTCACCCCCGACCCCGAGGCAACAGAGCGGATTAGGCAGGAGGCCCGGATGGTGGCCAGTGCCCGCGCGCTACGTCAGGCCGTTACCTACTATGCCACCGGGTTCACCTGGCCCGCGGAAGGACGCATTTCAGGTGTATACGGTAGCCAGCGCGTGCTCAATGGAACCCCGGCAAGGCCACATTTTGGCGTTGATGTTGCCGCGCCTACCGGGACGCCCGTGTACGCACCGGCGCCCGGCCTGATCACACTGACCCACCCCGACATGTATTACTCCGGGGGTACCATTGTCCTGGATCACGGGCAGGGACTCAGCTCCACGTTTTTACACCTGAGCGAAATCCTGGTGGAGGCCGGCACCCGGGTCGAGCAAGGCGATCTGATCGCCCGGATCGGCATGACCGGCCGCGCGAGCGGGCCACATCTCGATTGGAGAATGAACTGGCTGGACCGCCGGGTGGACCCCCAGCGCCTGGTCAGCACCTCTGACAGCAGAACCTCGCCCTGATAACGCTGCCGTTGCCCCGCAACGGGCGTAATCAGGATCTGTGCGGCCCCTCTCTGACAGGATTGCCCGTTCCTGACACGTAACCGCCTTCCACGCCCTTGGTGACGACCGATACGGCATTGTGTGGATGCAGGCTCTCAAAATGCGTACAGCGCGCCCAGAAATCCAGGATCCGGTCATCTTTATCGAGTGCGGTCTGCAGCCTGCGACCCGCGTCCTCGCAGAACATCAGGTTGGTACCGTTGAGCAATGCAAAGGCCTGCTCATCCTCGCGCTTTACCGTGGCCTGGACCGGCGTTTTCAGGGCGCCCTCAATGAGATCGATCAGTTCGATGATGGGAAACATCTGGAAGGACGGCAGCAGGCGTACCCGTAACTCCGCGGCGCTGCGTTGACTGTGCGGCGTAGCCAGGATGCCGCCCTCCGTGCCCAGCCACTCTTTGACGGCCTGGAAATCGATCGCTTCTCCATCCACGAAGTCTTTACTGAACTGCTCCTGGATCAATTGCCGTGCCAGCGCAGCCGAACAGGGACAGGTGCTGGAGTAGAGCACTTCCAGCCCCATTTCCAGGCTGAAGTCCTGGCCGGCCAAAATACCGATCATGGAGACCGGATAACGGCGCCAGCCTTCATTCTCGCTGGCCAGTGCCTTACGCCGGGCCACGTAATCAAAATCAACGCGCACCAGCGCGCGGTCACTGAGCCCTTCGTGTGAGTCCAGAAACGACCGAAGCAGCTGCCGCAGCGCTGAGGGACTCAGCGGCTGATCCCTGAAAGCCTGGTCGATATGCAGATAAAGCCGCGACATGTGAATGCCACGCACGTCAGGATCCACCAGATTGACATAAGCGGTCACAATGGCTGTGGACTGGATCAATTCGCCGTTGGCATCTTCGATGCGAACCGGCACCTCGATCTCATTCATGCCGACCCATTCCAGGTGACCAGCCACATCAGGCTGCCCATCATTGGCAATATCCGGCATTTCACGCATGACGCTGTCTGTGAACTTCATGTTTTGAATCTCCATTACCCCTTCAGGACGGCCCGTGGGCCGTGCTCCACCACACCATTATCGACCAAATGCGGCCAAAATGGCAAAGTTTAAGTGTAGTCTGGAATGCGCCCGAACAGCCTTTTTTAAAGGGCCGGCAGCCCGCAAAAAGCCGGTGAGAGGGCTCATAGCGCCTAACGGAGTTCGAACGAAGCACGGATGCGACGATCGATGCGCTCCGCCGGCATCCAGGTCAGATCTGCGTTCAGTTCGCGACTGACCCGTGCGGCGACCTTTTTAGGCATGTTCTGGCGAAAATAACCGAGGGTATGAGGGTCCGCCACCACGACCAGTTGCCGAAAATCATTCCGGCCGGCGGCCTTTTCCATCCTCTGCATCAGCGACACCGCGAATTTTTTAGCGGCCATATCGTGGGCATCGGATTTTGCCTGCTTTGTATGGCTACCCGGGAAGCCCGCTGCATGACGAACGCGGCTACCGGCATCGCTGACCAACTCGCGGCTGGGCATCCCCGCTTCCGCTGAATGGAGGCGTTCGATTTCCTCAATTTCTCCCATTTTGGCGCCCAGTTTAAACACCCGCGCCTTGGCGCCATCCGCCACCAGGGCCCAGGTTTCGCTCTGAATTCTGACCATCACCACCCTCCTCTCAAGCCGGCAGCCAACCCGGCATCGCCTGATTGGAACACCGCTATCAGCTTAGACAACATGTCGCGGAGAAAGATCGACGATCAGGGGCCGGTGGCCTGCCACTTTTCATCACCGGGCTACATGAAAATGGAGGCTTTCGAGCACTTTATACCTACCCCTGGATAAGGTATGATGCGCGACCTGAGTCGGGGCGTAGCGCAGCCTGGTAGCGCACCACAATGGGGTTGTGGGGGTCGGAGGTTCAAATCCTCTCGCCCCGACCATCA
>WTJD01000146.1 GCA_011524975.1 Lysobacterales bacterium | reverse complement strand
CACGCACATCGCCCAGCAGCGTGAGACGGCCCGGCGCTATCTGGTTGAGGAGGGCCTGGATGACGCGGCCGTCGATCGCCTGGTGGATGTGCTGCCGGCCAATGCCTTTGTCCGCTTTTCGCGGGGGCAAATGGTGTGGGCGGCCAGCCAGATGCTGCAAAGAAAACAGGCCGTCGGCGCGCTGGTGGCCGTGCGCGAAAAGCCGGATCGCAGGGTGTCCGAAGTCTTTGTTTCGGCCGCGGATTTCGTGGGTCTCATCGCCACCATCACCACCGCGTTCGATCAGATGGGCCTGAACGTGCTCGCCGCGCGCATTGTGACCACGGCAGATGGGCACAGTTTTGATCTTTTCCAGGTGATGGACGCCAATGATGGCGCTTTGAATCAACGCGACAGCCAGAAACTGGTCAGCCGGCTCGAGGCCATGCTGGATCGGCGCGAGGCGGCACAGCCGGTACGCCGCAAGCTGCCGCGTCGATTGCGGCCTTTCGTGAGCGCCCCGGAAGTGTATTTTTCCACCGCTCGGGGCGGAACGGTCACCGCCGTTGAGGTCCATTGCACGGACCGGCCGGGTTTGCTGTCCCAACTGGCCGCCGCGATGGTCGAATGTGACCTGCGCATTCACGATGCCATGGTCGCCACATTCGGCGATCGGGTGGAAGACACCTTCCTGGTCAGCGACAGGGAAGACCGCCCGCTGGATGAGGCACGGAGGACCCAGTTGATCGAAACCATTCGCAAACACCTGGATGAGGGTTGAGAAATGAAGAACAAGGCAGAGGTCTGACGATGTTGACGGTTTTTGGAATCAAGCAGTGTGATACCTGTCGCAAAGCGCTCAAATGGTTGGACGGCAGGATGGAGTATCGTTTTCACGACCTGCGAGCCGATGGCCTGCAGCGCGAGCAGGTGGAATCCTGGCTCGCCTCGGATTTCGCCGAAGTGCTGATCAACAAGCGCAGTACCACCTGGCGACAGTTGAGTGAGACCGACCGGCAGGCGCAGGGCCATGAGTGGGTCGATCTTCTGCTGGCTCATCCCACCTTGATCAAGCGGCCGGTCTTTGTCGACGGCGACGTGGTCGCCGTTGGATTTGGGCCGCAGACGCAAAAGATGCTGCTGGGCGCATAGCGGCAAGGTGGGCGGCATGATCAAGCCTGACAGAGACTCAAGGTCTCCGGGAGAGCCGGGCGATGACGAAGCTCGCCGGGCCGATTGCGTCATCGACCTCGCCTGCGACCTGATCGCCCGCGCGTCGGTCACGCCCGAGGATGCAGGCTGCCAGCGGCTCATCGCCAGGCGCCTGCTGCAAAAGGGGTTCGAGGCCGAGTGGTTCCTGTGCGGCGATGTCAGCAACGTGCTTCTGACGCATGGCCGGGGAAAGCCCGTGCTGTGGTTTCTCGGACATACCGACGTGGTGCCTGCCGGGCCGGAATCTGACTGGTCGTCGTCACCGTTCGAGCCGGAGATTCGGGATGGCTGTCTCTACGGTCGCGGCGCCGCGGACATGAAAGGCAGCGTGGCGGCGATGGTCGTGGCGCTCGAGCGTTACATTTCAGCGCATCCGGATCATCCCGGCCAGGTGGGTCTCCTGCTGACCAGCGATGAGGAGGGGCTGGCGACGGATGGCATCAGGCGGGTCGCGCAACTTTTGAGCGCCCGGTCCGAGGCTCCCGATTTCTGCCTGGTGGGCGAACCGAGCAGTTCGGAGCGCCTGGGGGATGTCGTCAGGATCGGCCGTCGCGGATCGATCAACGCTGTGCTCGACGTGCACGGCGTGCAGGGTCACTCGGCCTTTCCGGAAAAGGCGGACAACCCGGTTCACCGGCTCGCGCCGATGCTGGCCCAGCTGACATCGGAGAACTGGGACGAGGGTGACGACCGTTTCCCACCCAGTCATTGCCAGGTAACCAACCTGCAGGCCGGAACAGGCGCGGAAAATGTCACCCCCGGTTCCGTCCGGCTGATGTTCAATTTTCGCAACGGTCCCGCCTCGCCGGCCGGCCAACTGCGGGAACGGCTTGAGGCCATGCTGGCCCAGCATGAGATCTCCCGCTACCAGCTGGACTGGCGGGTCAACGCGGAGCCGTTCATATCAGAGCCCGGCGCTTTGCGGGCCGCTGTCCGGGCCACCCTGCAGCGCCGCCTGGATATCGACCCCGACTGCAACACCGGCGGCGGCACATCGGATGGGCGGTTCATCGCGCCGCTGGGCAGCGAGGTCGTTGAGCTGGGGCCGGTCAATCAATCGATTCACAAGGTCAATGAACACGTCGCCATTGACCAGCTCGGTCTTTTAAGCCGGGTGTACCAGGACGTGTTGCTTGAGATTTTCCACTGATGGCCCACAGCGGTCTTTCGATTGCGGTCGCTTTTGGTTAAGGTACGCGGCTGTTGTTTTGACTTGAGTAAACCGCCGACAGGAGCAGATACCCATGAGCGTGTTTTTGAAGTTAGCCCCGACTTGCCTGGCCTTGACCTCGCTTGTTTTTCAGACCTCTGCACTGGCCGGCGAGGCATCGGATTGGAAGGTCGATTTTTTCGATGACTTCGACACCTTCAACGAGGAAAACTGGCAGGATCAGCGAATCTGGGTGAACAACGAAGACCACTGCTATGTGCCCGACGGCCAGCATGGCACCCGGGAAGTCAGTGACGGCACCTTGAAGATTCGCCTGGTGGACCTGGGCGAGAAAGTGGCCTGCGACAATTTCGACAAGCACGGCAAGCAGCACCCCGATACGCAGTACGTGGCCGGGAGAATCGCCTCCAAAAACCGCAAGGAATTTATCAAGGGTAAGTGGACGGCCAGGCTGAAAATCCACGAAAACGGGCAAAAGAGCATGTTTCCGGCCTGGTGGCTGTTGGGGGCGCAGAACAACGAGCCACCGGTGCAGGAAGCGGATGAATATGTGTGCTGGCCTTTGACGGGCTCGGGCGAGATCGACATTTTTGAGCATCACGGCGATTACGGCGCCGATAAGTTCACAACGGGCGCCATCAAGAGCCTGGATGCCTGTGACAAGGGCGACTGGATGTCGCTGCGTGTCGACAGGCCCATGACCCTGGGCGAATTTCACGAATACTCGGTGGAATGGGAGGGCAGTGACCTCGTTTACCGGGTAGATGGTGAAGAGGTTCATCGCAACGAGGGCCAGGGGGCTCTGTATCCCGAGCCTATGTTTGCCATCCTCAATTTTGCCAAGATCACCGATTCACCCATGACGACCCGGCAATGGGTCATGGAAGTGGACTGGGTCAAGCACGAATATCGTGACTGAACTTCAAGAGCGGGCGAGTGTGTATGGGTCATCTGAAGTGATCGCGAGTCTGCGCGCCAGGCTGATCCTTTCAATGCTGGCCCTGTGGCTGGGCGCCTGCGCGGCGCCCCAGCCCCTGGTGGTGGATCCCTCTGCGGGCGTCATCTGCGAATGGGGCGAGCAGCGCTTTGACCTGTGCCGGTATTCGACGGATCAGGAGCGTGTGGAGGCTCTGCTCGGCGAAATGACCCTGGACGAGAAGATCGGCCAGATGACCATGTCGATCTGGCACAACAATGTCTCACCGCGCGTGATCCGGGAGAAAACCATCGGCTCGGTCATTCATACGGAGGGGCCGTTTCCGGGTGAGACAGCCACCGACTGGGTGGCCAATTTCAACGCGTTCCAGAGCGCGTCTCTGAAAACCCGGCTCGGTATCCCGCTGCTGGTGGGTGTCGACGCCGTGCACGGTCAAAACACCTTCGAAGGCGCCGTTATATTTCCCCACAACATCGGCATGGCGGCCACGCGCAACATCAGCCTGATCCAGCGTGCGGCAGAGATCACCGCGATCGAGGCGGCGGGCACGGGCTTCAACTGGACTTTTTCGCCCTGCATCGCCATGCCGCAGCACGAACATTGGGGCCGCGTGTACGAGGGGTTCTCCGAGGACCCCGCGCTGACCATAGCCGCGACCCGGGCATCGGTCAGAGGTCACCAGGGCGGGGATCTGGCGGCACGCCATACCATTGCGGCTACCGCCAAGCACTACCTCGCCGACGGCGCCACCGAAGATGGAAGGGAAGGGGGCGATTCGGTGATGAGCGACGAGACGATGCGCGAGGTGCATCTGCCCACCTATGCGGCCGCAGTCGATGAGGGTGTCGCCGCCATCATGGTCGGGTTCAACTCGCTCAACGGCGTCAACATGCATCAGAACCGCTACATGGTGACCGACGTGCTTAAGGGCGAACTGGGCTTTGAAGGCGTCGTGCTGACCGACTGGGACGGCGGACAGCGCTGGGGACCGGCTCATACGGTGATTAACGCGGGCGTGGACGTGGCCATGCAGCCGGGCAATCACGAAGCGTTCATGGCCGATCTCAAATCCTCGGTTGAAGACGGCACGGTTCCCATGTCTCGCATCGATGACGCGGTCCGTCGCATCCTGCGGATGAAGTTCCAGCTGGGCCTGTTCGCGGACCCTTACGCCCGTGACGAATTCAGTGAGCAGGTGGGCGCTGCCGAGCACCGGGCGGTGGCCCGACAGGCCGTGCGCGAGTCCCTGGTCCTGCTGAAAAGCGAGAACGGCGCGCTGCCGCTGAATCCTGACAGACCCATTGCGGTGGTTGGAGAACATGCCGACAACAGCGGCCTGCAGAGCGGCGGCTGGTCGATTCACTGGCAAGGACAGTCGGAGAGCTATCGCGGCGCGACCACCATTCTCAACGGTATTCGCGAGTTCGCGTCCAACGTGGAGTATTCGGCCACCGGCTGCGATGAGAATATGATGGCCGACACGGCCGTGGTCGTGGTGGGTGAACAGCCGTACGCGGAATTTTTCGGTGACACTTATCAGATCTATCTCAGCGATGATCACAAGAATATGATCAGAAGCTGCAAGCAGCTGGACAAGAAAGTGGTGGTCATTCTTATCTCCGGCCGCGCGCTGGTCATCGAACACGATCTCAGGGTCAGCGACGCGTTCATTGCTGCCTGGCTACCCGGTTCGGAAGGCGGCGGCGTGGCCGATTTCCTGTTTGGGGTGGATGGCTTCAAGCCGGTGGGTAAATCGCCCTACGGTTGGCCGAGCCGCTACGCGGACCTGCCCCTGTCGATGGATGATGAACGGGCCCTGATTCCCTTTGGCTTCGGCCTGGATGATTACTGACACCCCGTCTGCCTGAATGCATTTGGGTGGTTGCGGCCGCCCCGATTGATGCCCCTAGCCTGCTGTTATGCAAGGACTTTCGTCCTCAGGTCTCACTTGTATAAGCCTGGCCAAGCCCATAAATCCTAGGTATTCGCGGGACACGCTGCCCGCCCCAAAATACGAGGATTTCAACCATGCGAATGGACAAACTGACCAGCAAATTCCAGCTGGCCCTGGCCGAGGCCCAGAGCCTGGCCGTGGGCATGGATCATCAGCTCATCGAGCCGGTGCACGTCATGGTCGCGCTGTTGGACCAGGAGGGCGGCTCCACGCGCCACCTGTTGGCCAAGGCCGGCGTGCGCGTGAACGTGCTTCGCTCGGCGCTGGGCGAGCGCCTGGACGGCTTGCCGCGCGTCTCGGGCGCGGCCGGGGAGATCAATCTCTCGAACGAGACCATCAAGCTGTTGAACGTCACCGACAAAATCGCGCAGAAGCGCGGTGACCAGTACATCGCCAGCGAGCTTTTTATCCTGGCGGCGCTGGAACTCAAGGGCGTGCTGGCCGATCTTCTGAAAGAAGCCGGCACGACCCGAGAAGCCCTGGAAAAAGCCATTGAGGACATGCGCGGCGGTGAGCAGGTGGTCGACCCGAATGCCGAGGAGTCGCGCCAGGCGCTGGAGAAATACACCATCGACCTGACTGAGCGGGCCGAGCAATCCAAGCTTGACCCGGTGATCGGCCGTGACGAGGAAATTCGGCGCTCGATCCAGGTGCTGCAGCGGCGCACCAAGAACAACCCGGTGCTGATTGGTGAGCCCGGTGTCGGCAAAACCGCCATCGTCGAAGGCCTGGCCCAACGCATCGTCAATGGCGAGGTGCCGGAAGGCATTCGCGGCAAGCGCGTGCTGTCGCTGGATATGGGCGCGCTGATCGCTGGCGCCAAGTTCCGGGGCGAGTTTGAAGAGCGCCTGAAGGGCGTGCTGAATGATCTCAAGAAACAGGAAGGCAATATCATCCTGTTCATCGATGAAATCCACAACATGGTCGGTGCGGGCAAGGCCGAAGGTTCGATGGATGCCGGCAATATGCTCAAGCCCGCGCTGGCGCGGGGTGAGCTGCACTGCATCGGCGCCACCACGCTGGACGAGTATCGCAAATACGTGGAAAAGGACGCCGCCCTGGAGCGTCGATTCCAGAAGGTGCTGGTCGAAGAACCCAATGTCGAGGACACCATCGCCATCCTGCGCGGTTTGCAGGAGCGCTACGAGGTGCACCACGGCGTGGATATCACCGACCCGGCGCTGGTGGCGGCCGCGACGCTGTCGCACCGATATATCTCTGACCGGCAACTGCCGGACAAGGCCATCGACCTGATGGACGAGGCGGCCTCGCGCATCCGCATGGAAATCGACTCCAAGCCAGAGGCGTTGGATCGCCTCGAGCGCAGGCTCATCCAGCAGAAAATCCAGCGCGAGGCGCTGAAAAAGGAAACGGACGAGGCATCAAAAAAGCGCCTGGATGAGTTGGAACAGACCATCGAGGAACTGGAGCGCGAGTTCTCCGACCTGGACGAGGTCTGGAAGGCCGAAAAGGCGGCGGTGCAGGGCAGCACGCACATCAAGGAGGCGCTGGAGCGGGCCCGCACGGAATTGGAGACCGCCCGGAGAGCGGGCGACCTCGCGCGCATGTCCGAACTGCAATATGGCCGCATCCCCGAACTGGAAAAGGAGTTGCAGGCGGCCGAAGCCGGCGAGCAGGCGGATTTCACCCTGCTGCGTAACCGTGTGACCGAGGATGAAATCGCCGAGGTGGTTTCCCGCTGGACGGGTATTCCGGTCTCGCGCATGCTCGAAGGCGAGCGCGACAAGCTGCTGCGCATGGAAGAAGTGGTGCATGAACGCGTGGTCGGCCAGGATGAGGCCGTGCGGGCGGTGGCGGATGCCATTCGCCGTTCGCGCGCAGGGCTTTCAGACCCCAACCGGCCGATCGGCTCGTTCCTGTTCTTAGGTCCCACCGGCGTGGGCAAGACCGAGCTGTGCAAGGCGCTGGCCGAGTTCATGTTCGACACCGAGGACGCCATGGTGCGCATCGACATGTCGGAGTTCATGGAGAAGCATTCGGTGGCCCGCCTGATCGGCGCGCCCCCGGGCTATGTCGGTTACGAGGAGGGTGGTTACCTGACTGAGGCGGTTCGCCGCCGGCCCTATTCCGTCATCCTGCTGGACGAGGTGGAAAAGGCGCATTCTGATGTGTTCAATATCCTCTTGCAGGTGCTGGATGATGGCCGCCTGACCGACGGCCACGGCCGCACGGTGGACTTCCGTAATACGGTGGTGGTGATGACCTCCAACCTCGGATCGCAGCGCATCCAGGAACTGGCCAGCGAAGGCTACGACGCCATGAAAGGCGCCGTAATGGACGTGGTAGGCCATCATTTCCGGCCCGAGTTCATCAACCGCGTGGATGAGCTGGTGGTGTTCCATCCGCTGGACCGTAAGCAGATCCGGATGATCGCCGGGATTCAGTTGGAGCACCTGCGCAGGCGCCTGGAACAGGCTGGCCTGGGGCTGGAAGTGTCCGATACCGCGATGGACCTGCTGGGTAACGCCGGGTTCGACCCGGTGTATGGCGCCCGTCCGTTAAAGCGCGCCATACAGACCGAGCTGGAGAACCCGCTGGCGCAGAAAATCCTGGGTGGCGAGTACGCGTCTGGCCAGACCGTGCACGTGGACGCCGTGGATGGAACATTCGTTTTTGACGCCGTGCTGGAAGGCGAAGTCGTTAACGCCTGACCAGCGCCAAAAAAGGTGTTCATTGAAAAGGCCCGCCTCCGCGGGCCTTTTTTTGGCAATGGGTCAATGTTCCAGGGTGGATTTTTTGTGTGCGCTCTGCTATCACAAAGCCAACCATAAGGGCAAAGTCATCGATAGGGGAGAAATGCACATGCGCGCGAATGATGTCGTTCGACTACTGACCGTTTTTATCTTCTTGTTGGGCCTGCCAACGCTGTTACATGCCGCTACCTATACCGTCACGCAAGGTGGGTGTGCCGGAGCCGGTTCGCTGCGCGAAGCGGTTGAGCAGGCCAACGCGAACCCCGGCAAGGATACCGTGACTTTTGATGCCTCCGTGACCAAGGTGGTACCCACCTTTGAAGCAACTGGCCCCTGCTATTTGGATGCCGGCGGCCCGAAATCGATCGTGATCAGCGATTCGGTCGAGATCGTCGGGCCGGGCACGGATAAACTCAGCATCAGCGACAACGTCACGTGGGTGACGCCCAGCGGCAATGTGAATGCTGGCCTGGCCTGCGAAAGTGGCAATATCCTGTTAGCTGACGGTACCTGGCCGTTCGTGATCGATGGAGACAACAATCCGGAGGTCACCATTCGTGGAATGACGCTGAGCAAGAATTTTGGCGCCATCCTCACTCGAAAGCCTGCGGTGCTTCATCTTGAAAATCTCTGGATCAAGGACACGTATGCGTATGCAGACAGTTGCCGTGAGCCACTCGTCTATATGAGCGGTGACTTGAGCATGACCGACGTGGAAATTTTCTTTAGCAGAACGGCCAATGCCGCACCCAGGGATGCCATGGTTTACGTGAGAGGCAATGCCCGCCTGGAAAGAGTGCGTTTCAATTCCAACCGCGCGGCCTCCCAGTTGTATTACGCTGCCGATCTGACGACGGATAAACTGATCATCCGGGAGTCGGTGTTCAATTCCTCGCAGCCGCGTGTCTCCGTTGCCGGCGGAACGGCCGACATCGTCAACACGGTGATCACGGGTACATCGGGTGGCGCGGGTGTATGGGGATGGAACACCATCATTAACCTGGTCAACAGCACGATTGATCTGCCTGATCAGACGACTACCGGATTGGGTCTCTCATACCGCCCCGCCGGCGCCACACACCTGTGGGTGGAAGAGTCCGGTGGAGCAAGCTTGTTCAACACGATTGTTCACGCCAGCTCACAAAGAGCCAGCGGGGCATTACCGCTGGTCGGTGTATCTGGAACAGCGGTTATCCTGGCCTCCCCGGATTCACATATTACCGATGGCTCGGGGGCATCCGGCCCGTCCACAGGCGACCCCAATGTTTCCAGCAACCTGGTGCCATTGGGCGCACCAACGCTCGATGGCGGAGAAGACGGCAGCGCATTTGACCCGGAGAATTTCCCGAATCCGCTCACCACCGACCTGGTGGGAAATCCCCGCATTCAGGGGCCGGCGGTGGAAAAAGGCGCTTACGAAATATTGTCCAATTACACCCGGAATGACGTTTACACCGTGGTGCAAGACACCCTGTTCGACTCGGGCTCGGCCAGTGTGCTGGACAATGACACCACCTACACGGCCAGCGCGACGCGCCTGGCTGTATTGCAGTCCCAACCTGCCAGGGGCACGCTGAATTTCAACACAGACGGCACATTCACCTACCAGCCCAAAGCGGGGGATTATGGCATCGTAGCCTTCAATTACTACATGACGGTGAATGGCGCTCCAGCCAATTCAGCGCAGGTGGCCCTGGATATTCAACGTCCTTTTCCGATCCGCACGGCACCGGACAGTTACACCATCAACGAAGGGACGCAGTTGGTTACCGAAGCCAAAAACGCGCCTTTGGCCAATGACGATGTGACCGCTTTCATCTTCGCCAATGGCCCCAAGGGCGCTATTCTCAAGGTGGTTGACCCGCCCGATCACGCCGCAACGGGTGGCTTCGATTTTCCCGGTAACGGCATTTTTTCCTACACGCCCGCTCCTGGCTTCATTGGAACGGATACGTTTACCTATCACGTTTGGTTTGAAAGGCTGGGCAAAGCGGGCAGTGTCGAGACCACGGTCACCATCGAGGTGCTGGACACCAATCAACCTCCGGTCGCGCAGGACGACGCTTTTGTCGTTCAAACCCCCGGCCAGGGGTTTTCAGATGGCCCGCTAGCCAACGACAGCGACCCCGAGGGTAACAGCCTGACCGTCGTGAAGAAGAGTGAACCACAACACGGAAAAGCCACCTTCTTTGACAGCGGGGCTTTTGTCTATTTTCTGGATGACCCTGCATTCCTGGGAACCGACAGTTTTACCTATGCCGCCAGCGACGGGAGGGCGGAAAGCAATGTGGCCACGGTCACGATCACGATCAAACCCAATAATCCTCCGGTTGCACAACCGGACAAATACCGCTTGCCTGCCGAGACGCTGTTCACCGTGCCGGCGCGAGGTGGTGTATTACGCAATGATTCAGACCCTGATGGCCACGTTTTGACCGTTTCCCTGTTACGGGATGCGTCCAACGGCAGTGTGCAGTTGCAGCGTGACGGCTCGTTCAGTTACCAACCCAACATCGGGTTCAGCGGCGTCGATAGTTTTGAATATGACCTGACCGATAACCAGGACACGGTGGTTGGCGTGGTTAACCTGATCGTGACGCCCGTCAATCAGCCGCCCGTGGCCAACTTTGATTTCTACACGGTGGTTCAGGACACGATCCTGACGGTGCCTGCGCCCAACCTGCTGGCCAATGACTCTGACCCGGAAGGCCACGAACTCTATCTGTCTATAGGGCAGGCACCCACTCATGGGCAATACCTGTCTCTTATACACATCTGACGCTG
>WTJD01000027.1 GCA_011524975.1 Lysobacterales bacterium | reverse complement strand
ACCCACATGCCGCCAATCAATACGGAGATGCCGGGCAGGTACTGGTAGTGCGGGCTTTCCCGGGTGAAGATCAGGTCAAATTTCTCCGGCACCTTGTCCAGCAAAATGCCAAATCCGGCCAGCACCCCGTTGTCCTGTGAAACCTCATTCAGGGCGATACCGGCGATAAACAGCCCGCCCAGCACCAGCAGCGTAACCTGGATAATGTCTGTCAGGGCCACCGCTTTGAGCCCGCCGTAGAGTGAGTACGCCGCTGCGAAAACGCCCAGCCCAACCAGGCCCCAAACAAGATCGATGCCGGTCACGGTATTGACAGCCTGCGCGCCCAGCCAGAGGATCGAAGTCAGGTTGACAAAAACATAGACACCCAACCAGAAAAAGGCCATGACCATTCGCACCCGGTGGTCATAGCGCTGTTCCAGGAACTGCGGCATGGTGTAAATCTGGTGTTTCAGGAATACTGGAAGCAGCCACTTACCGACCACGATCAGCGCAATGGCCGCGGTCCACTCATAGACGCCAATGGCGATCCCCATGACCCATGCCGAGCCCGACATGCCGATGATCTGCTCCGCTGATATATTCGCGGCGATCAGCGACGCGCCTATGGCCCACCAGGGTAGTGAACGTCCGGCCAGGAAGTAATCGCTGGAAGTTTTCTGATGCCCGGGCTTTTCACGCGATACCCACTGCGCAATGATCAGCAGCAATACCGCGTAAACGGCGAAAACGGCATAGTCCAGTGTTTCCAGGTACATCCGATTCTCCTTGTCAGGGAACAGCCCGCCCCGCGGTGCAGTTTACGGCCATGAAGGACAATATGCTCAGCCGGCCACCCCGCGGATAGCGGAGAGGTACCAGTCGATGAATTTCCAGGTGTAGTCTTCCATTTTCGAATAAGGCCCTGGCGTGTAATAGCGCGAATTCACGCCAGCAGCATTGTTCTCGATGATCCGCTTGTCCGCATGGGTAGTGACATCCCATAGCCAGGTCAGCCGCTCCTTGTCGTAGTCCTCGCCCTCGACCGCATCGCCGCACACCAGCCAGGTGATGTCGCAGGTGCTGGTATCCGGCCCCAGGGGTCGAAACGCGTAAATCACCACGTGATCACAATAGGCCAGCGCAAAGGTGACCGGGCCGACCTGAAAGTCGGTGCAACCGCCGAAGTAATCCGCAATGTCACCTAACAGGGGCGCCACGGGCTTGCCGTCCTCGCTGCCCGTGACGTGCCCGCGTATCAGCGGATAATGCTCGTAGGCGTAGTCCGCGCCGAACCCCTCCGCATCGAGATAGATGCGATTGATCTCGCGATCGCCAAGGCCGCAGGCCGGTGCAGCGGCCAGCAGCGCCTGGTAGGCCTCGCCGGACTCCATATCCGGATGCGCCAGTGAGTGACCGCGAGAATATTCAGGGTGCGCCGGGGTGCAGTGATAACACTCCGTGTAGTTTTCCACGGCGAGTTTCCAATTGGCCTGCATCGGGTAATCCTGCCGGTGCGCGACCTTGGCCGTGTCCAGGTGGTATGGCGCCAGGCAGGAACCGAGCTGGTCCTGAATGGGTTCAAAGGAGGCCGGCTCGGACGAGAAATTGATAAAAATCATGCCCTGCAGCAGCTCACAGTGAATGCGTTTGAGACCGTGTTTCGAAAGATCAAACCCCTCTTCCATCTGGCGGGCGGCGATCAGGGCGCCATCCAGGTCATACACCCAGCCGTGGTAACGGCAGGCAAGGCGCTTGGACCGGCCCTTTGATTGCAGGCATACGCGGGAGCCCCGGTGGCGGCAGACGTTGACCAGTGCGTTGATGGCACCCTCGTTGTCGCGCACGATGATCACCGACTCCCGCTCCAGTTCATACAGGAACCAGTCGCCCGGTTGGGGAATTTCGCTCTGGTGCCCGGCGTACAGCCAGGCGTTCAGGTAAATATGCTCGATATCGCGGGCATAAACCCCCGGATCGCGGTAGAAGGCCTGCGCCAGGCCATGCATGTGCTTTTGCCCATCGAGCAGGCGATCAATATCAGTTTGAGTCATGCGTCTTCCTCTCAAAAGCGTTGCGTTTGGATCTCAGCCGGATCCACCCGCCGGTGTCCTTCGACCTATCCAGGCCGCCGCGATCACGCCCGCTGAGACCAGCAGGATAATCACTGTCGCCAAGGCGTTGATATCGGGCGTCACGCCCAGTTTCACCTTGGAAAAAATCAGCATGGGCAGCGTGGTCGCGCCCGGCCCGGAAACAAAACTTGCAATCACCACATCATCCAGCGACAGCGTGAATGCCAGCAACCAACCTGAAATCATGGCGGGCGCGATCGTCGGCACCGTCACGTCGATAAAAACCTGCAGCGGCCGGCCACCGAGGTCCATGGCCGCATCCTCCAATGATTCATCCATGCCCGCAAGGCGGGCCCTGACGATGACCGCCACGTAAGCCATGGAAAAAGTGATGTGAGCGATGGAAATGGTGGTCGCGCCGCGCGTTGTTGGCCAGCCGATCCACTCCCCCAGTGAAATAAACAGGAACAGGAGCGAAATGCCGGTAATGATCTCAGGCATGACCAGCGGCGCCGTGATCATGCCGGTCAGCAGCGTGCGGCCCCTGAAACGTCCCAGCCGATGGAGCCCAAGCCCGACCAGGGTACCCATCAGAGTGGCCACGGTGGCCGAGGCCAGTGCAATCTGCACACTCAACACCGCCGCGCTCAATACCGCTTCGTTTTCCAGCAACGCGCGATACCATCGGAGCGAGAAGCCACCCCACAAGGTGACCAACCGAGAGTCGTTGAAGGAGTAAACCATCACCGACACGATGGGCAGATACAAAAACGCATAGCCGAAAGCAGCCACGGTCAACAGCCCTGTCGCGCGTTGCCTCATGCACGCACCCCCACACCGTCACGGCTTTGTATGCGCTGGAACCACATGATGGGAAGCACCAGGATCAACAACAGCACCACGGACACGGCCGAGGCCACCGGCCAGTCACGATTGATGAAGAATTCATCCCACAGCGCGCGGCCGATCATCAGCGTATCGGCCCCGCCCAGCAAGGCGGGGATGATGAATTCGCCAATAGCGGGGATAAAAACCAGCAGGCAGCCACCGATGACGCCCGGCATGGACAGGGGCAAGATGATGTCGAAAAACACGTCCCGCCGCCGCGCACCCAGATCCAGGGCCGCATCGACCAGATCGTGGTCCATACGCTCCAGGCGCGCGTACAGCGGCAGGATCATGAACGGCAGGTAGGAGTAGACGATACCGAGATAGACCGCGAAATCGTTGTACATCAACTGCAATGGCTCATCGATGACGCCGCTCCACATGAGCACGGTGTTGATGACCCCCCGGGTGTTCAGCAGACCCATCCAGGCATAGACCCTGAGCAGGAAAGAAATCCAGAATGGCAGGATCACCGCCAGCAGCAGCAGGTGGCGCCGGCGGCCTGACTGGCGCGCGATAAAGTACGCCATGGGATAACCCAGCAACAGGCAAAGCAAGGTGCTGACTGCGGCCATTTTCAGTGACCCCAGGTAGTGCATCACGTAGTAATTGTCCTGGAACAGGAACAGGTAGTTGTCCAGCGTCAGGTGCAGACGCGCCCAGCCCTGCTGGGCCCAGTCCAGCAGCGGTGTAAACGGCGGCAGCGCCACCAGCGGGTCAGCCATGCTGATTTTCAGGATGATCACGAACGGCGCCAGGAAAAACAGCAGCAGCCACAGGTAGGGCGTCACCAGCGCCCAGCGCAGCCAGCGGCGCCTGCCGTCTCCCATGGTGTTGACCCCGCCTTTCATTTCGTTTTCACCTCAGTCTGTCAGCAGCACCGCGCTGCCAACCTCCCATGACAGGTAAACCTCGTCATCCCATTCCAGCGTTTTTGTCGCGCTGCGCTGCCGGTTTTGCGCACTGACTTTCATCATGTGTCCGGTTGGCAACTCGACCCGGTAAATGGATAGATTGCCGAAATAGCCCAGGTCATGCACAACGCCCTTGACCGCAACGCGGCCCGTTTCCGGTGGCGCCTTGCTGATCAGGATTTTCTCCGGCCGAACGGCAACCCAGCAGTCCGAACCCGGCGCTGGCGCCGCATCCGACACCACCTCCATCTCACATCCCGCGGAAGCGCACTCCAGCAGCACCCGGTCCGCGTCCACGCGATTCACCGTGGCCTCCAGCTGATTGATGCTGCCGACAAAATCAGCCACGAACCGATTACCCGGGTACTCGTACACGGCCTCCGGCGTCCCGATCTGCTCGAATCTTCCATGGTTCATGACCGCAATGCGGCTGGACAGGGTCATGGCCTCTTCCTGGTCATGTGTCACCACCATGAAGGTTATTCCCAGCTCATCCTGCAGGTTCATCAACTCAAACTGGGTGTGCTCGCGGAGCTTTCGGTCCAGCGCCGCCAGTGGTTCGTCCAGTAACAGCAGCTTCGGCCGTTTCACCAGCGCCCGCGCCAGCGCCACGCGCTGACGCTCACCGCCCGACAGCGCCGCGGGCTTGCGCCCGCTCAGGTGACCCATCTTCACCTGGTCCAGTATGCGGGCCACGCGGTCGGCAATCTCCGCCTTGCCGACACCTTCCTTTTTCAGGCCATAAGCCACGTTCTGGGCCACGCTCATGTGGGGGAACAGCGCGTACGACTGGAACATCATGTTAACCGGGCGCTCGTAGGGCGGGACACGCGTCATGTCCACGCCGTCAATAAGCAGCTGCCCGGCGGAGGGCGACTCAAAGCCCGCCAGCATCCGCAGCAGCGTGGTCTTACCGCTGCCCGAAGCCCCCAGGATGGCGAACAGTTCACCGGCGAATACCTTGAGATCCACCCCGTCCACGGCCGTGACGTCTCCAAAACGCTTCGAAAGGCCGCGCAATTCCACCATCGGCCGGGCGTTGGGGTCATTCCAGGCTTCAATGGCCATTGTCATTGTCTCCGTGTTCGCATGATCAATATCCGTAAACCCTCACAGGCCCGACTTCACGCGCGCCCACGCCCGGGTGCGCAGGCGCTCCTGCTTCGGCCCCAGAACATGCAGCACCGACATGCGCTCCCGGTCGCTCATGGGCGGCAGCACCGAGGGGTCGTCGCGCAGCTCAGGGGACAGCAGCGGCACCGAGGAAGTGACGGCATTCGCGTAAAACGTGTAATTGCTGATACTGGCGATCACTTCCGGTCGCATCAGGTAGTCGAGAAACAGGTGCGCATTGTTCGGGTGCGGTGCATCAGCGGGGATATAGATGCTATCGAACCACAGCGATGAGCCTTCCGTGGGTACGGTGTATTCCAGCCGGACGTTGGCGCCGACCTCGCGGGCCCGCTGCATGGCCGTCTGGTAATCGCCCGACCAGCTCATGGCCACGCAAATTTCCTCGTTTGGCAGGTCATTGATCATTCGCGCTGAGCTGAAATAACGAATGTACGGCCGAACCTGCTTGAGCCGCTCCTCGGCCAGGGCCAGGTGCTCCGCATCCATGCTGTTGGGATCGTGGCCGAGATAGTTCAAAACCAGCGGAATGACGTCCGTGGGCTCATTGGTCATGCTCACGCCGCAATCGGCAAAGTGTCTGACCACCTCCGGGTCGAACAGCATGGCAGCGCTGTCCAGCGGTGCATCCGGCATGCGCTCCAGCACCCGGTCCACGTTGTAGGCAAAGCCGGTGGAGCCCCACATGTAGGGGATGCCATATTGGTTGCCCGGATCGTAACTCGAGAGCTTTTCCATCACCCAGGGGTCCAGTTCCGACCAGTGGCTGAGACGGGACCGGTCCAGCGGCTGGTAAACGCCCACGCGAATGAGCCGGGCTGAATATTCGGCGGAGTGGAATACCACGTCGTATCCCGTGTTGCCCGAGAGCAGCCTGGCCTCGACCACCTCGGTCGAGTCGTACACGTCATAGTTCACCTCGATGCCAAACTCCTGCTCGAAATTCGAGATGGTCTCGGGTGCGACGTAGTCGGCCCAGTTGAACACGTTGAGCACGGGCTCCTCTGCAGCGCCGGCCATCGCCACTGACAGCATCAGGGTAAGGGCTGCGGATGCGGAGAAACGTGCCGTGTTCACAGGCCTGCCTTCACCCTGGACCATATTCGCGAGCGCAACCGCTCCTGCTTTGGAGAGTACAGGCGATTGGCTTTCCAGTTACGGCGCATCTCCATGCTGGGATAGGAGGCGGGATCACTGGCCAGGTCTTCATCGAGCAACGGCAGTGAGGCGACATTGCCGTTGGCGTAACGCAACAGGTTGGTGATGGGCGCGATCACTTCAGGGCGCATCAGGAAATCGAGGAACCGGTGCGCGTTGCCTGGATGCGGCGCGTCCGCCGGAATCAGCAGGCTGTCGAAAAAATACAGCGTGCCCTCAGCCGGCGCGGTGTAAGCGAGTTCAATGTCACGGCCAACGTCTACGGCGCGCAATTCAGCCTGCTTGTAGTCGCCCGACCAGCTCATGGCGATACAGATTTCTTCGTTGGGCAAGTCGATCATCAACCGGGAAGAGCTGAAATAGCGGATAAATGGCCGCACCGCGAGCAGGGCTTGCTCCGCCGCTTGAAGTTCATCCGGTTCAATGCTGACCGGGTCATGGCCCAGGTAGGCCAGAACCATCGGGATCACGGACGTCGGCGAATCCAGAAAGGATATGCCGCAATCGGCAAAGCGTTCGGCGATTTTCGGATCAAACAGCATGCTGGAACTGTGCACCGGCGCGTCCGGCATCCGCTCGCGCACCAGCCGGACGTTATAGGCGAAACCGATGGTGCCCCACATGTACGGCACCGCGTAGCGGTTGCCGGGGTCGAACTGCTGCATCTGGTTCAGCACCCATGGGTCCAGGTTGTCCCAACGGGGCAACATGGATTTGTCCAACGGCAGAAAAGCCCCGACTTCAATCAGCCGTGCGCTGTATCGCGCCGCGTGCAGCACCACGTCGTAGCCGGAATTGCCCGCCAGGAGCTTGGCTTCCACCACCGGCGTGGCGTCAAAGGTGTCGTAGTTTGTCCGCACGCCCGTCTCGGCCTCGAAGTCCGCCAGCGTGGTTTCACCGATGTAATCGGCCCAGTTGTAGAAATTGAGTACCGGCTCCTCTGAAGCAAGCGCCGAGGCGGCCATCGAGGCCAGCGCCAGCGAGGCCGACATCCGGAGCAGTGCAGCTGCCGCCGGCAAGGGCTACATACCCTCCAGTCCGCGCTTGTCCAGCGCCCGGGCGATGATCAACCGCTGAATTTCGCTGGTGCCCTCCCAGATTCGATCGACGCGGATTTCCCTCGCGAAGCGCTCTGCGCAGTTTTCCCGCATGTAGCCGCGGCCGCCGAAAATCTGCTGCACCCGATCCGCCACCCTGCTGGCCATTTCGGAAGCCTGTAGCTTGGCGATGGAACAGCGGGCATGCAGGGACTTCACATCCTCGCCCCGGTCATGGGCCTCGGCCGCCTCGAAGGTCACCAGGCGGGCAGCCCACAGCTCGGAGACACAGTCGGCCAGCATGGCCTGGGCCAGCTGTTTGTCCATCAACCGCTCACCATCCACCTGCCGCCGCTGTGCAAATTTCAGGCCCTCATCGATCAGCCGGGCCGCGGCGCCGCAATCGCGGGCAGCGATCATCAGCCGCTCACGCCGGAACCAGCTGTGGCTGAAGCGCATGCCCTCACCCTCCCCGCCAATCCGGTTTGAAGCGGGTACCAACACGTCTGTCAGGCGAATCTCGGGGTGGTGGTGGTCAAACGTGTGGCTGAACAGCGGCGTGCGAACGAACTCGATACCCTCGCTGCTCATGTCAACGAAAAACAACGCGTCCGCACCCGCGTGGGGGCCATCGGTCAACTTCGCCTGCAGAAACATGAAATCCGCGAGGTTGGCGCTGGTGACAAACCACTTCTCGCCACTGACGCGGTAACCCTCATCGCAGGCCTGCGCCGTGGTCTCAACCACGACATCGGAACCAGACTCGCTCTCGGTGATGGCATAGCACTCCTTGCGCCTGCCGTTCATCAGGGGGAGCACATATTCCGCCACCTGCTCGTCGGTGCAAGCTTCGAACATCCATTGCATGGGCTCGGAAAAACACCAGCAGAGCGCGTTGGTGACACGGCCGAGTTGCTCCCAGATGGCGACCTGGTCGATGGTCCTCAGCCCCAGGCCGCCCAACTCAGCCGGCACATCCATCGAGCTGAGCCCCAGCGCGATCGCCCGCTGCTTATGCTGCTTGCTGATGTCATCGGGCAAGCGGCCTTCATTCATCTCGGCGTGAAGCTCCCAGGGAATCAGTTCCTCTTCCGCAAACGCGCGCGCACGCGCCTGCCACTCCAGTGAAACCGGGTCGAGTTGGATCTTCATGACGCAAGCTCCTCCAATGCCGGGTCTCCGAAATGCCCGGGAAACACGCTGCGCAAGTATGCCATGCTGATGTCCAGCGCCTGCTGTCGACTCATATTTTTGGGGCTGAGCAGCATGTCCAGCCACAGCCCTTCGGTCATGGCGGTCAGACCACGAGCAGCCGTGTCGGCATCGACCGGGTAGGAACCTTCCCGCTTCAGATCGCTGAACAGCGCTCGGATGACCTGGTCATAGGCCCGGTCGCGCTCCGCGCACAATTTCCGGTAGGTGGGCCGTGATTTGGTTTCACTCCAGAACGCGAACCAGACGGCCAGTTTGTTGCGGTCACACAGCGAGGGGTGGAAATCGACTTCCACCAGCGCCCGCAGACGCTCGGCGCTGCTGTCTCCCGCGCGGTCGAGGGCTTTTTCCCAGTGGGTTTTGTATTCATCCACCACGAAAGACAAGGTGTCGAGCAGCAGCCGGTCCTTGCTTTGAAAATGAAGGTTGATGATGCCCTGGCTCAGCCCCGCCTCGCGCGCCACCGTCGAAATGGTGGTATCGGACAGACCATTCTTCGCGATGCTTCGGATGGTTGCCCGAATCAACTGAACCCGGCGCTTTTCTTTTGGCTCCGTCCGCTTTTTGGCGGCCGTCATGCTTGCAGCGCTTGTCATCGTGCTCCTGTCTCCGGCGCGAAGATTCGCGCCGCCTCTTAGCCAAGGCCCCGCGAAGGGCCCGTTCCGGACAACTATAAGGCCACTGATCAGAACACGCAATGAATGAATGATCATTCATTCACTATGGACAGCCCCACCTCGGTTGTGCGAATCTATGGACACATAACACGACAAACGACAGGCTCACATGCGGCGCTCGCTGAAACGTTCCAATGCGCACTTCCAAAAGGCTTCGGGAAAGCTTCCCCTGGGCGTTTCCTCCAACTTTCGCTACTGGGGCGAGGATCGCACCATCTACGTCAAACGTGGGGAAGGCGCGCGGATATGGGACATCGATGACAACGAATACATCGATTACCGCATGGGCTACGGCCCGGGCATCCTCGGCTACGCGGATCCGCGTGTTGACGAGGCGGCCCTCGCCGGCATGGACATCGGCGGTGTGTTCGCGCTTTCAACCGAGCGGGAGTACGAGGTCGCCAGCTTGATCTCCAAAATGGTGCCGGCCGCAGAGCTGGTCCGGTTTTCGAACTCCGGAACGGAAGCCGTCATGGCCGCTTTGCGCCTGGCGCGCGCCCACACCGGTAAGGACGCGCACATCGTGGTCGAGGGCGGCTATCACGGCGTGTTCGATGCGGTCTTGTGGTACGCCAACATCGAGGAATGGGACCCGGAAGCGGGACGTCCGCCGATCGAACCGGACAGCGCCGGCATCCCCGGGCTGCTCCGGCGACTGACCCATTTCACGCCGCTCAACGATGCCAACTATCTCGAAGATTTGCTGAAAAAGCATCACCAGGACATCGGCGCCTTTCTGATCGAACCCATGATGGGAAATTGCTGCTCCATCACCGCCACCCGTGAGTATGTGCTCGCGGCCCGTGAGCTTTGCGCCAAATACAACGTTGTCATGATTGTGGACGAGGTCAAAACCGGGTTCCGGGTGGCTCGCGGTGGCGTGCAGGAGCTGATGGGCTTCAGGGCCGACCTCTGCACCTTCGCCAAGGCCATGGCCAACGGTTATCCCATCTCGGCCGTGGCCGGGCGGGAAGACATCATGCGCCAGGTGGGTGACGGCGTGGTGCATGGCGGCACGTACACCTGCCACGCGGTGTCACTCGCCGCCGCCGAGAAAACGTTGCAGATTTTGGACGAAACGCCCGCGCTCGAGCGCATCGAAACCTACGGTCGGAACATGCAGAAAGGGATGAGTGACATACTCGACGCGCGCGGTATCGAGCACGCTTTTGTCGGCCATCCATCCATGGGCGGCCTGTTTTTCAATGCCCGGCCGCCCAGCAACTACCGGGACTGGCTGGATTCGGACTACACGTTTTACGATACCATGGCGCCACACCTGCACGATTTGGGTGTGCTGTGCGAGCCGGACTCCAGGGAGCCCTGGTTCATTTGCGAGGCGCATGCCAATACCGACTGCCTGGAACCGACGCTGACCGCGTTCGAACAGGCGGTCGACCTGACCATCGAGCAACTGCAGCGCGGCCAGGTCAATGGCTGAAAAGGGAGCAGAACATTGAAAAAATACGATGCCATTATCATCGGCGCGGGCCACAACGGCATAGCCAATGCGGCGTTTCTGGCAAAAGCGGGCCTCGATGTCCTGATTGTCGAGAAGAATCCGCACATCGGCGGCGCCTCCACCAGCCTGAGCCACTATGACGGCTGGATCTACTCCAACTGCTCCTACGTCTGCAGCCTGTTGCGGCCGGAAGTTTATCGCGCGCTTGACCTGGCCAAGTATGGTTTGCAGGTGGTGCCCTACGGCGGCAGCGTGACCCTGACCCAGAA
>WTJD01000170.1 GCA_011524975.1 Lysobacterales bacterium | reverse complement strand
ATATTATGTTAAATAGGACATTGAACCAGGGGAAAAATCGGGCTTTAAAGCAGAATATGTTGCTTGGATTGCGGCCATGCAGCCAACGACGCATCAAGCTCGCTGATCCAGTTGATAGATACCACCTATCAATTAAGGAAATATTTTAATATATTTATTTCAGGAACTTATTAGATTTTTATATAATATAGATGAGGGTAAAGTCCATCTTTGGACGGATGGTTTTCTCAACTTAAGAAGTAATCAATTTAAGACCTACTCAATGATGAAAGCATGGTGCTAAGTTTCGTTTTCTTCCCAGGATTGTTTTTTACGATAGATGGTAGATGGGCTGACTTCGAGTAATGAGGCCGCTTTGGGGATATTGCCCCCACATTGTTCGATCGCGGCCTCTATGGCCTTCTTTTCGGACAGCCACAAAGGCAGCACAGGTGCATTAGAATCGTGATGGTTACCCAGGTCATGCATCACTGATGCGATATTCTCTACAGAATCTTCCAGATTCGTGGCCCCGTGCAGCATCAGTTTGGGCAGCATGTCCACCTGCACCGTTCCCCCCTCGTTGAGAACGACCACATTACGGATAACATTCTGTAGCTGGCGAACGTTTCCCGGCCACTGGTAAGTCAAAAGCACCTGTTGCGCTTCCGGGGAAAAATCACGAAATTCTTTGGACTCCTCATCCGCATACTCTGACAGAAAATGGTTTGCAATCTGAAGAATGTCTTCACGACATTCCCTCAACGCAGGTAAATGAATGGGAATCACGTGCAAGCGGTAGTAGAGATCTTCGCGAAAAGTCCCCTGAGAAATCATTTCCAGGGGGTCCCGGTTGGTCGCGCAAATGAATCGCACGTCGACATGCTCCAACTCGTTACCACCCACTTTCTGGAAGGTACCCGTCTGAACGAATCTCAGGAGCTTGCTCTGCAGCGACAGGTCCATTTCGCCGATTTCGTCGAGAAAAAGTGTGCCGCCATTCGCCAATGAAGCAGCGCCTTTTCGATCACCCGCAGCGCCGGTGAAAGAACCCTTAACGTGCCCGAAAATTTCGCTCTCCATCAGGTCCTTGGGGATGGCGGCGCAATTGAGGGGGATAAACGGCTTGTCTCGGCGGTCGCCCTCCTGGTGGATCGCGTTGGCGCATACCTCCTTGCCTGTGCCACTTTCCCCCGTCAAGAAAACGGACGCACGACTGGCGGCGGCGCTTTCAATGATCCGATAGACCGCCTGTATGGGTATGGACGAACCCACAAACCCGTGAAAATGGTCTCTCTCGAGTGATTCCTTGTAGCTTTTCACTAAGCTGGTCAGAGATTGTTTCTCCAATGCATTTTTGACGGTCACCCTCAGCCGTTCCGCATCGAATGGTTTCTGCAAGAAATCGAACGCTCCATCTCGCATGGCTTCAACGGCCGAACCCACAGACCCATGGGCGGTTACGACGACGACCGCCGGTTGGAATTCAGCCTCATTCAGCCTGGCCAAAATTTCCTGACCGCTGATACCCGGAAGGTTCAAATCCAACAGAACAACTTCCGGACGCAACTCCAACACAGCATTCAGGCCAGACTTTCCCTCTGTGAACTGCTCAATCTGGATCGGCAAAGTGGAGAGATATTCCTGATACACCTTTCCCAAGGCGCGACTGTCTTCAATCAGAATGACCCGTGGCAGCGTATTTTCCCCACTCATTGCGCGCCCTCCTCTTTCGAACTTGATGTTTGTAGATGAGCACCAAAACGTGTCGTATAGCGTTCCAATGTCTCCCCCCCGACGACCATGAGTGATTCGACCATCGAACGAGCCTCTTCCTCTTGACCCGCCCTGGCGGCATGCTCGACATTTCTCGCTGCTTCAAACAAGAGACTTGCGCCAAACGTTGCAGAGCTGCTTTTGATCGCGTGACTGGTCATTGCGATTTCCTGCAATGAAGTATCAGCAAGGTCCTCGAGGGCCTCAAGATGACCTTTCGCCTCGTCAATAAAAACCTTGATGATGGAATGGAGCACTTCAGAAGAGGTTTCGCGCTCCAACTCGGACAGTCGACCGGTATCGATCCAATTTGAATCATCGTCGTCGTGCAAACCCAAAGAGGGTTCCGGACCGCCCGAGATACTCGCGTCTTTTGCCAGCCACGTTCTTAATTTCGATCTAACCCGATCAGACTCAATCGGTTTTCCAATAAAGTCGTTCATGCCCACAGCGAGACAGCGGTCCTTGTCCTCTTGGAACACGTTGGCCGTTATCGCGATGACTGGAAGATTGGCATATTTACCGCCTTTCTCACGGATTCTTCTGGTTGCCTCCATCCCATCCATACCTGGCATGGAGAGATCCATGAGCACGAGGTCGAAATCATGCTTGGTCACCTGCTCAACGGCTTCCGCACCGTCTTTTGCAACAATGATCTCGCAGCCGATACCCTCGACGATAGCGCTGATCACCATCTGGTTGGCCACACTGTCCTCTGCCAGCAGCACCCTCCCCTTCACATTCAACTCGTGTAGCTGTTCAGCAGCAGACAACCTTGGCGGGGCCACCGTCTCGAGCGGGATTACAAAAGAAAAGATACTGCCACCACCACGGCGCGGCTCATAATGAATGGAGCCGTGCATCATACGGACAAGCAGCTGAGAAATAGACAGGCCCAGACCGGTTCCCCCGTATCTTCTCGCGAGCGACGCGTCGGCCTGAATAAACTCCTCGAATATGTGCTTTGCGACATCTTCGTCCACACCGATTCCCGTGTCCTCAACCTTAAACATGATCGGACCAGAACATTCCTCGCAACTGCCGGCGCATTGCCCGGATGCATTCTGCTCACATGCCACAACCAGTCGCACGAAACCCTCTTCGGTAAACTTCAGAGCATTGCCAAGTAAATTGACAAGAACCTGACGTAAGCGCAACTCATCACCAGAGACCCACTGGGGTAACGGAGATTGGATAGAAAGTTCGAGATCCAGTTGGGCAGCCTCTGCCTGAGCGATAAACAGCCCATGCACCTCATTTAATAGATTATGCAAATCAAAATCAGTTGCCGATATGGCCACCGTGCCCGATTCAATTTGAGACAAGTCCAAAATTCCGCCAACCAGAGAGGCCAGGGATTTACCCCCTTGTTGGGCAGTTCGAGCCAACTGCTCCTGGTGCGGATCTAACTCGGAATCGAGCAGCAGTTCATTCAAATTGATGATCGCATTCAACGGTGTGCGAATCTCATGGCTCATGTTGGCCAGAAATCTGGACTTGGCCCGACTGGCCGCCTCAGCTGCCTCCCGCGCCTCTTGCAGTTCCCGCTCAAACTTTCGGCGCTCAGTCATATCGACAAAATGGGCGACGTAATGTGTCAACACACCATTCACGTCCTGCACAGGGGTAAGACCCAGCAATACTGGAAAAAACTCGCCATTTACTTTCTTGATATTCATATCTGCGCTGCCATAACCCCTGGACAGCAGATCGTGCCAATCGACCTGATTTTGATCATCTTCATCATGACCGGCCACCACGAGTTCAGCTGGATCAATGGTTGTTATGTCCTCCTCCTGATAACCGGTCATGCGAAGAAACGCGCTGTTGACCCGAATGATTCTTGAATGGCTGTCAGTAATAAAAATGGCGTCTTTGGTTTCGAACGCACTGGCGGAGAGCCGAAGTTCCCTTTCAGCCTCTTTACGGTCAGTGATGTCCCGAATGAAAGCGGTATAAAGCTGTTTGCCCCCCACATCGACGTTATTAATGGCGAGTTCTATTGGAAAAACAGTGCCATTCTCATGCACTCCCTCAATTTCGAGCCGTTTACCCAGCACCGGCCCCTCACCCGTTTCAGCAAGGTGCTTCAGACCCTTCCTGTGGGCCTCACGATAGCGTTCTGGGATAATGAAATCCGACATATCCAGGCCGATGATGTTTTCTTTTGAATAGCCAAATACATCTTCCGCAGTATTGTTGAAATCCTGCACAATACCGTCAGCATCGATCGTAATCACAGCGTCCAGGGCTGTTTCCAGCATCGCGCGCTGCAGTTTTTCCTTCTCCTGAACGCGCGCAGCCAGTTGCTGCTGCTCGTTGGCGCTGGCCTGTAATTGACGATAAGAGACAGATAGGCGTTCAGACATATGGTTGAGCGAATCCGCAAGTCGCGCGATTTCATCCCCACCTTCCATCGCGATCGTCGAGTCTACGCCCTCTCTGGCGATCGCTTCAGCCGCCCGCGTGAGCCTGGACAACCTATTGGTCAAAAAGGACGCCAGGACATAGAAAAGTATGCACAACAAACCCAATACGGGAATGAAAAACGCCATACCCATTAACCGCAGTTGTCCAAGCAGCCCATCACTCGAACCTGTGCTCAGCCCCATTTCGACAATCGCGTATGGCCCGCTCTCGTCTGAAAGCTGCAAGCGATTCACGTAGATTCCACTCTGGCTCTGCGATGCAGGGTTGTTCTCGCCCGCGGTGGGGTTGACGTCGATCGAAAGGCCCGTCTCGCCCATCAAGCGCCCCTCGACATCAGAAACCCTTACAAAGACGACGGCGGTATTCAGCTTAATGAGGCTGAGCGCCTGCTTGAGCTCATCCTCACCACCACCCAGAACGCCCGTTGAGCCAAGCGCATGGATTTGGCTCAAGAGAATAGACTCCTGCTTTTTCAGAAAAGACGTTTCCGCTTGTCGGTACCACTCCGACATCAGGAAGGCCAAGCCGGTAGCAACCAGGATACTGATCGCGGCCAGCATGGCGAAGACTTGTACACGATACGTCAGTTTCATCGATGGGTCTGAGCGATGCCAAAATGATAATGATATCGCATCGCATTCTGCCCCACCTGACGTTAAAAAAATACCCGCAAACATGAGACCTTACGCTTTTTTGATGCTGATCGTCGTTGTTGTCTGAGGCGGCCATCAGGCTCAGCTTGCTTGGCACGATGTTTGCTGTGTTATTCGTAAATCCGCATCGAGATCACCTTCATTTGAAGCTGAGTATGTCCATCGTTCATGAAAAGAAGGTGTTTCCGGCGAAACCCGACCTCCCGCATGGGGTGGAGCTGGCTTGGTTTCACTTGGCGAACGATAAGCCGCCCACCGACTACTTCAATATCGTGCGCGGTACAACCAGTGTGCTGACATTTCAGCTGTTGGGATGCAGCGAAATGGAAAGCGGAACAAGATCTGGGGAACAAACAGGCATTGCCCAAGTTTGTGACTCTGTGCTGTTGGACGACAGTGATCGACCTACCGACCTCATGCTGCGAGAGATCAACAGTCGCATTGCCAGCAGTTCGGCACTCAGTGATCTCAAAGCTACTCTCGTTCTGGGAAAGTTAAATCTGACGACCGGCCTCATGGAAATCAGCTCCGCAGGACACCCCTCCCCGTTGTTATTGCGCTCTGACAAGACCCTCAGCGACATTGTAATAGCTGGGCCGCCGCTCGGTGCAGCACTCGATACGAGATATCAGGCCAACACGGCTCGATTGCTGCCAGGCGATGCGGTCGTGGTCTACTCTGATGGGGTGACGAATTGTCTCAATCCTCTTGACCGAAAGTATGGTCAGCGGAGATTTCGAACAGACCTGATTCAAACCTCCGAGGTCACTGCGGGTAAGGTTGTCGAGAACATCGAGGAGCGTCTCGAACACTGGTTGGGTGACAAAACGGTCACGGACGATGCAACCTTGGCAGTTATCGGCTTCTCTCTCGATTTTCCGGTTACCATCGAGACGTAAATTGCCCCGTCTTCCGTGTTGTTGGCGCATCCGAACTATCACTTTCTCCATCGGCGCCTTGCTTGTCACTCAATTTATTGCATTTTGCGCAAAAGCTTTTGCAACCTGCCAATGCCAACGGCAATAAAGCGGCGTGAAATGCGTGAAACACGCTCTTTCGCTGGGTTTGATTGGCTATGCCGTGGAGGCACAGAAATTGCATAGCAGTTCGTATGCGAGGCATGGTACGACAATTCCGCCCTCAGTACGCTGGGCAGCGCTTTTTTCTTCGCGATGGGTCATCAAGCGGCCGGCGTGGGGGACGCGGTGTGCTCAGCATGCCGCAGCACGTGGTTGGCGGCGTAGGCACTGGCAAGCGCGGGGGATTCTGATGAAAATCGGCATCTCCGCGCACCCATGTGACAGGCGACACAGCGTCGCTAGCGAATACGTGGAAAACATCGTCCGTTGTATGCCTGAACTGTCGTCCGATACTTATGTTGTTTTCGTTCCTGGTGAGCTTTCCCCCATTTTCGAGCGCGCCCACCCCCAGGTCACTGAAGTGACTCAGCCTGCCTGGGTCTCAAATCCTATTATTAACGTTATTTGGCACCTGGCGGTATTGCCTTGGCTGCTGCGAAAGCATGGTTGCGATTGTGTCTACATGCCGGCCGGGCATCTGCGTCTCTCCTGGTGGTACGGCAGGCCGAGTGTGGGCGCAGTCCACGAATTCGGTGTCGACCATGGGGCGAAACCAGCCACATCGCTCTCGATTTTGTATCGGACGCGCTTGCTCCCCAAAATGCTGAAGAGACTGACTCACGTCATTTCAGCCAGTCGCGCTCTGCGCAGTCAACTGGTCACCAAGATTAATCTGAATCGCGATCGCGTTGACGTGGTTTACGACGGAGCGGATCTGTCTTGGCTGACACCCATGCCTGAGCCTGAGGCCAGGCAAAAAGTGGGCGACCACTTTGACTTACATACGCCGTACATCCTTTACACGGGGCGACTCGAACACCCCGGGATGAACCACCTTCGCTTGCTCGCAGCGTTTAAGCAACTGAAGCGAGAAGCAGGTATACCACACAAGCTGGTCTGCGCCGGCAGCGCCTGGTACGGCACAGAAGAAATCTTCGCTGCCGCTGACAGGCTAGGCATACGCAACGATCTCGTGTTCCTGGAGAACATACACGATGAACGGCTCTGCCCACTGCTGGCGGCCGCGGACCTGTTCGTATACCCAGCTTTGCATGCCGATTCATGTACGCCAGTTTTGCAGGCGATGGCCTGCAGAACAGCAGTGTGCGCCGCAAATGTTGGAAGCATACCCGAGGTGGTCGGCGACGCTGCCATGTTGTTCGACCCCAACTCGGTAGATGAGATACACAACAGCATGCTCAGACTGCTGACGGATGACAGCGCGAGAGAAAGATGCGCCCGGGTTGGGCACCGCAGGTCGGGCTTCTTCAACTGGGAAGACTCTGCCCGGCATGTCTTGAGTATTTGTCGAGTCGTAATGAGTACCAGCTGAAAATGATCTGCACACACTTCAATTCGGCGCCAACAAGCAGGCCCTGCGCGAAAAATCCGCAGAATGCTCCGATAGGACATGTAAAGACACACAGATTAAACGGCATAGCCGGTGGTGCTCCGCGCCGCTGCCTTTCCATACCTTCTTCCCCCCACTCCGAGCCGGTGTGAGCGGGCCCCATTAGGGGAACCACCCGTACGCCCGGCTCGGCTTTTTATTCCCGAGGCCCTGAGCATGCTCAGGGCCTGTTTTATTTGACCGCCCACCAAAGCATGGCTCCGCATTCGCAATCATTAAGGACCCGGATTATCATTTCGCCAGTTCAGCAGGCGCAGACAACATGACCATCGAAGAACTCAGAGACAAGCACACCATTCGAATTATTGGCGTCCCGATGGATTTGGGCGCCAGCAGACGAGGCACGGATATGGGGCCCTCCGCGCTGCGTATCGCGGGTCTGGGCGCCAGGCTCCGCGGTATCGGCTTCAACGTGGCTCGCGAAGAAGACATACCCGTGCCCGCGATGGAGACCCGCAGCCTCGAAGACAGCAATGCTCGCTACAAACCCCAGATCCTTGAAGTGTGCACTGAACTGGCAGAGCGGACCCGCAACATTCTGGATGAAGGCGATTTTCCATTGGTCATTGGTGGTGACCATTCCATCGCCATGGGGACATTTTCCGGCGTCTCCAGCCACTTTCATGAACAGAACGAAAAAATTGGCCTGATCTGGTTTGACGCCCATGGTGACATGAATATTCCAGAAACCTCTCCGAGCGGAAACATCCACGGCATGCCACTATCGCACTTGCTGGGAAAAGGAGACCCCGATCTGAGCGGAATATTGGGCTTCGCGCCCAAAGTGGATCCGCGCAATGTGGCCATCATCGGGCTGCGCAGCATCGACGCGCTGGAACGCAGAATCATTAACGAGTCTGGCATTAAAGCCCTGACCATGCGGGACATCGATGAGAGGGGCATGGCCAGGGTGGCCTGCGAGGCCCTTGAGGTGGTCAACGACGGCACAGCGGGTTTCCACGTCAGTTTCGACGTGGACGGCTGTGATCCTTCTGTAATACCCGGATCCGGCACCCTCGTACCGGGTGGCGTGCAGTTTCGCGAGGCGCACCTGCTGATGGAGTACTGCGCCGATGCCGGCACGATGACATCGCTGGAAATCGTGGAGTTGAACCCGTTTTTGGATCACAAAAATATCAGCGCCGAGCGAACACTGGAGCTGATCCTGAGCGCCATGGGCAAGAGTATTCTCTGACCGCCTGAACCCATACCTCAAGCCGGAGGCGATACATGGCTCAGCGAATGATTCAGCTCAGTCTTCGAGACGTCGAACTCGATGAACTGGAAGCTTATTGTGAGCCCGCCCGGATCGTGTCCGTCGCACCCGACATGCGCTCAGACCCGTTGGCGCGAATCAGCATGATCGTGAGTGTCGAAGACAGCGAGGCGGTCATGGACCGATTGGAGCAGATGTTCAAGAACAGGGAGGAGTTTCAGCTCAGTTTACTGCCACTGGAAGCCACCCTGCCCCGTGAGACTCATGGCGTCGACTCGGAGTCCCCGGCAAAACCCAGAAAGAACCGCATCAGCCGGGAAGAGCTCTACCAGGAAATCACCTCCGGGTTGAGGGTGCGAAGCACATTCATCGCGATGGTCTTGCTCTCATCGGTCGTCGCCGCTATTGGTCTTTACCGCGACGACACCGCTATCCTGATTGGCGCGATGGTGATAGCGCCGCTGCTGGCTCCTAATATCGCGCTTTCACTGGCGGCGACACTGGGCGATCGCGAGCTTGCCTCACGAGCGCTCAAATCCAGCCTGCTGGGCGCATTGATCTCCCTGATAGTCGCCCTGCTGTTTGGCTACCTGTTCTCGGTGTCACCGGATTTACCCGCCATACAGCACCGCAGCAGCGTATCCCTGGGAGACCTTATGCTGGCAACGGCCTCAGGCGCCGCCGGCGCACTGGCCTTCACCACCGGCCTGCCGTCCACGCTGATCGGCGTCATGGTGGCCGTGGCGCTGATGCCGCCACTGGTTGCATTCGGGATGTTGCTGGGCGCCGGTTTTGCCACTGCCTCTGTCGGCCCCCTGCTGTTGCTGGCCACCAATGTTATTTCGCTGAATCTCGCTGCGGTAGCCACCTTCGTGGCCAAGGGCGTAAGACCAAGAACCTGGTGGGAGACGGAGAAGGCGAAATCCGCCACCCGGCGCGCCTACCTCATCTGGGGCATCCTCATGGCCGCGCTGGTTTTCCTGATCTGGAAAACGGGAGGCGTTGCACTGTGAATTTACTGCAAGACTGGTGCCCGGGGCCGGACTCGAACCGGCACGTTCTCACGAACGAGGGATTTTAAGTCCCTTGCGTCTACCAATTTCGCCACCCGGGCACGGTGTTCTTGGGTGCACATTGTACCCGCGCTGGTGTGAAGGTTAGAAAATAATTTTGAGTGCTGGTCGATTGGCCGCCTGTGGCGATGCGCGGCATTGAAGGTTATGCTACGCGGAAATCCCGTATGGTCGGCACCCGATGAGAGCACTCCAAATTATTGCGTTGTTGGTATTGGCCTGCGCCATTACCTACGCAGGCTATCGGTATTCCGGCCATCGATTACCCTGGCAGGAAACCGAACAGCGTTACATCATCAATGACATTTATTCGCTTGTGGTCATTCCGGACGAGAACGGGGACTGCGAGTCAGCGGTCGGCTATCGCGAGAAGCACGTGATTGGAACGTTCACCGCCAAACCGATCGAAGAAATCATTTGCTCGAGCTACTACTTCCGCGACCGGCCTGAAGACATTTTCCCCAATGCGCCTGTCGTGCGCGTGGAGCTGGAGAGCGGCGAGCATCACTGGATTCTAAAAAGCCAACTGGTTGTGGAAATTAAATAATGTGCAAATCAGTTTTTTCTCAGCACCCGAAGCCGTGGCAAGATTTCCAGCTACTCCAAGAACCTGCATTAAAACCAGCAAAAGCAACAAACAATGAGTGCTTTCCTGGTAAAGCGTGACAAGTTGGCCGATACCTCCCGCGATGTCAGCAAAAACGTGATAATCGCTCGGCTGGTCATGAGGTAGATGACCACGCTAACGTTGACAGGTCAGTTCGAGCGTCTCAAATAACGGGTCGCCGACCAGAACTGACAGGTGCGCCCTGGTGTGCTGCTTAGACGGCAATGATGTCGAGATTCACGCTGGTCAGTGCTTCGAATCCGTCGTTCGTGATGTGGACGGTGTCCTCGAGGTGCATCGACCCCCAGCCGATTTCGGTAAAAGGAAGATCCACATTCAGCACCATACCGGCCTCGAGCATCACGTCTTTTCCTGCGCCCTGTTGAGCGCCTATGGGTGTGGCATCGTCGGTGTGTTCAAGGCCGAGACAATGAGGTGTCGCATAAACAAACTCTGGAAAACCATTGCCACGAATGGTCTCGACGGCCATTTGGGCCAACTCACTCATGAGCACTCCTGGTCTTAACATGGTCTGAACCGCGTCCCATCCCCGGCACAGGGCCTGATGGCGCTTTTTCATGAGCGCAGGGGGTTCTCC
>WTJD01000207.1:8904-10915 GCA_011524975.1 Lysobacterales bacterium | reverse complement strand
GAATACCAGCGCGCAGCCGGCCATGAAGCCGCCCAGTATGAACAGCGTGAGCAGCCGCTGGCGGTTGGGCGCGCTGGGCCCGCCCGGAATCTCCGCGCGCGAGATGATGCGGGAGTCCGAGGTCTGCATGCTCTGGGTGGAGCTGGTTTCCTTGAAGCGGGTCAGAAAGGTTTCAAAGAGGGCGCGGTTGGCCGCTGCTTCGCGCTCCAGCGCGCGCAGCTGGATGGCCTGCCGGCTCTGGGTGCCTGATTGCGCCTCGGTGCTTCTCAGGTTGGCCTCCAGCCCCTGCTCGCGGTTGCGCGCCAGGTCCAGCTCGTTGGACAGCCCCAGCTCTATTTTCTCGATCTCGGCCCGGATGCGCTGGCGGATCTCGCTGAGCTCGGCGTTGACCTGCAGCATGCGGGGGTGCTTGGGCCCCAGCTCCACCGCCAGCTCCGACAGGCGGCTGGTCACCTCGGCCTCCTGGCTCCTGAGCTGCTGTATCAGGGGTGAAGCCAGCACGTCCACGGCCGACTCGATGCCTTGCCCGTCGTTGTCCAGCAGGCGGCTGACCTGCTCCAGGCGGGCTTCCAGATCGATCCGCGCGGTCCGCGCCACGATCAGCTGGCTGTTGAGCTCCGAGAGCTGTTCCGCGAGCAGGACGGTGCCGGAGCCCTGAGTGAGGCCATGGGTCTCACGGTATATCTCCACCGCGCGCTCGGATTCCTCGACCAGCGATTTCTGGTCTTCCAGCTGCTCGGTCAGCCACTCGGTGGCCTTGCGGGTGGCGTCGAACTTGGCCTGAAGCTGATCGTCGATATAGGCCTCGGGCAGCTCATTGGCCACGCGCGCGGCCAACACCGGATCCAGCGCGCTGATGCGAATCTTGATGACGTTGGTCCACTCCACCCGCTCCAGGCTGAGCTTCCCCAACAGGATATCGATGGCGCCGGCCATCTGCTTGTTGCCGATCTCTTCCTCGGTGGGCTCTGTCGGGGCGGGGATTTCGACCTCGCCCGAGGTGGCCTCGCGCAGCCCGCGCTTCCAGCTTTCCGGGATCCAGGTTTTCGGGTTCAGGTATTTCAGGAAATCGAAAAAGCGCTCTTCCGGTACGCGCAGGGCAGGGTTGAACTCGGGGTGATTGAGCAACCCCAGGCGTTCGACCACGTTGCCGGCCAGCCCCCGTGAGCGCAGCACCTCGATTTCCGCGTCGGCCTCATCACCCCAGAAGTCGCGCGTCATCACCTGGTCGATATCGACCACCTGCATCTCCGGTACACCGATCATCATGGTGGAGTTGGCGGTGTAAATGTCTTTCAGCTCATTGACGTGAATAAAGCCCAGCACGGCCGCGAACAGGGTGACTGCGATGACCAGCCGCTTGCGGAACCACAGCACCTGCAGGTACTCCAGCAGCGGGAAGGCCTGCTCCTGCTCCAGGTCCACAACGGGCGGGTTGGTGGGTGAGGGCTGCATGGCTTGGCTCAGAACAGCCGCTCGGCGACCCGGATGATGTCGCCGGGGCGCACTTTTTCGTTGACGTCCAGGCGGATTTCCTCGCGGCTGTCGTCGCCCGCGCGCACCACGAACACCACGTCTTTCTTGGCGCGGTAGCTGTAGCCGCCCGCAATCGCGATGGCCTGCAGGTAGGTCATGTCTTCGACGTAGGGAAAGGTGCCCGTGGTGCCGACCTCGCCCATCATGTAATAGGGGCGGTAAAACTCGACGCTGACAGAGACCCGCGGGTTGACCAGGTAGTCCGGCTTCAGGCGGCTGATCAGCAAATCTTCGAGCTCAGCGCCGGTCAGCCCGGAGGCATCCACCGGGCCGATCAGCGGCATGGAAAAGCGCCCCGCGCCATCCAGCACAAAGGCGCCGGAAAGATCCTCGTGGTTGAAAACATCCACCTGGATGCGGTCGCCCGGGCCCAGCTGGTAGCTGGCGCCGCCGGCCTCATCAGCGGCGGTGCTCGCGGGCTCCTGGGCCCACGCGCCCGCTGACAGCAGGATGGACAGTGCGGCAGTGACCAGCG
>WTJD01000207.1:0-8804 GCA_011524975.1 Lysobacterales bacterium | reverse complement strand
GCGGCAGTGACCAGCGTGGCGATCAGCGTGGTCAGCAGCGCATGGGCAGGCCTGCCGCCAGCGCGCCGGCCATGCCAGGTAAGACGGGACGTAAGGTCAGCGGGCTTCATGCCTTGGGTTTGTCCTGGGGGCATTGAAAAACACAAGGAGGATTATATCTTGAGTGGCCGCCTGGCTGTTCACTAAATCTCATTCGGATGGGGACGGCCTGAAACAGCCCTGCGCATGAATTTACAGCTGAACGCCCAGCACCAGGAAATAGCGATTGGCGGTGTACTGCTCTATGACCAGGTTGGCATTCTGATGATCCCGGGCATATCCAGCGGTCAGGTAAAAATGGCGGTTGAACAGGTAGCTCAAGCCCAGCTCACTCCGGGTGACGGCCGTGTTGGTCAATGAATCCTCGGGCGCATCCGCACTGACCGAATAATCATTATCGGTATATGAGACCCGCGCGTGCAGCAGCAGCCAGCGGCGCAGCTCATGTTGCAGGCGGACGGAGTAGAGTGAGGCCAGGTAGCCCGAGCTATAGACCTGGGTGGTTTCCAGGGGCGTCTGCTCCGCGCGCAGCTCAAGGCGGGTGAGACGCGTGGGGTACCAGGTCAGGCTCGCGCCAAAACCGAAGCTGTCAATATCGGTGAAGCGCGGGTCGCGGTATTCCTGGTCCAGGTATTGAATATACAGGTCACCTGTCAACACGCCGGTGATGTCGAAGTTGACGCCGGCGGCCGCGCGAAAGCCCTCGCTGTCACGTCTGAAGCCTTCGAAATCCTCAGGCAAATCGTACGCCACCCGGTTCAGCCCGGCTTCCAGGTAAAGCGAGCGCTGCGCCGCTTGCATATAGCTCAGGCGCAGGGTCACATCCTCGATGGTCCGGTCTCTGTCCCGGTTGTCGACGAATTCGCCGTCCTCGTTGAAATTGTCGTCGTAACGCGTTTTGTCATGTGACCAGGTCAGGTTGCCCGTCAAGCGGTTGAAATTGTGCGTATAGCCCAGGGCGAACCGGTCCAGCGTGAACTCAGTGGGGCTGACGCCGTTGGCATCGTCGGGGGAGCTGCGGTCCTCGTGCAGCTTCATGGTGGCGGCCCGCACCGTGAAAAACTTGCCGGTCTGCACATCGATGCGTCCGTCCATGGACAAAATCAGATCGGTGTAGTCCTCTGAGCTGCGGTTTTGGAAGCGGGCGACATCCGCGATGGCGGAGACGGTCAGCGCGTGGCGCGACCAGCCGCTAATCAGCGAGGCCTTGGGCCGGATATGGTAAATGGTGTCGCGGACCTGGTCGGTGTTGGTGTAGTAGACGTTGTCATGCCACTCAACGGCGGTCTCAACCGCTGGCAGTAAGGTCCAGCTGCCCAGCCTCATGCCGTTGGGCTGATAGCCCTCCGTGGGGTTGGTCACCGTCAGCTGCATCACGCCCGGATCGTAGTACTGCTGCGCAAAGCCATTCACGGAGCACAGACACAGCAATGCCGCCAGCGCACAGGCGCGAGCCCGACAGCCGTTTTTATTGCCCATTATCGGCAAAATTTTAAGCAATGCTCTTCCGTCCCCGAAGTGCAATAGCGCGGATGCCGTACTTTTTTATAAACGCTCACGACAGGCGCTCCAGTTTGTACTTCCGTCGATCCTGGCTTAACCCAGGCTAAATGGAGGGGCTGCGACAGATATTCAACCCGCCTTCCTGCGCCCCCGCATATACATTTTCAGCGTATCCCATTCGATGCCAGAATCGTCATCGATACGCCGTCCTTCAAAACCCTCTGGCCAGTAATAACTCCCGCTGAGAAACTCTCCGCCCAAAAACTGGTGCAACACGGGCGGGGCGCCACGATTGATGTACCAGGGCGCAATATCCAGGCCGCGGTCAGCGATCAGCTGATGCGAAGTCGATGGCGCCATGTAAACGGGCACCTGCGCGATCCGTCCTGACATGTCCATGTGGCTGTGCCCGCAAATCACCAGCTTGACATTGGGGTGCCGGCTCAGCAGCTGCTTGAGACCGGCAAACCACTGCGGGCCGACCATGTCCACAAACGCGATCCCCGTCACCATGGGCGGGTGATGGATGGCGATCAGTGTGGGTTCGCTTGATTGTTCGAGCTGCCACTCCAGCCACGCAAGCCTGTCCGCCGGGTATTCCGGCAGTTGGGAGTGCGGGCAGTGGCTGTTCAGCATCAGGATGCGAAAGGGCAGGCCGTCGACGACGAACTGGCAGGTCTCGTCATCGACGGGAAAATAGGGGGTGCCGCGAAAGAATTCAGCCATGAATTCCGGCGAGTCATGGTTGCCTGGCAGGATATAGGTGGGCGGCTTGAGTGGTTCGATGAGGGCCAGGAAATGCATGTAGCATGACTCCTCCGGCTTCTCGACCAGGTCGCCCGTGATGAGCACCACGTCAGGTTGTGGCTTCATGTTATTGATTTGCTTGACAACAGCAGCGAGGTGCGCGGCAGAGTTTGTCTTGCCATACAGCAAGCTGCCCGGGGGCAGGATATGCGTATCGCTGATTTGTACCACCAGGCTCACTTGGGACCCGCTCCGATGAATGTGGCAGAACCCCGCAATACTAGCAGAGTCGCTGGTTTGCCGGGGGAAAATGAGGGGAAACGACCCATCATTTTTCCCGGTCGAGCCCGTTGCTGGGGCCGGCCTCTGGCCCGGGCAGGCTGTAGCCGCGACCGACCCCGTGATGCGATAATGGAAGGATGAGTAAAAAAGCCATTATCACGGGTATCACGGGGCAGGACGGCGCCTACCTGGCGGAACTCCTGTTGGAGAAGGGATACGAGGTGCACGGCATCAAACGCCGGGCCTCTCTGATCAACACCCAGCGGATCGATCATATCTACGAAGACCCGCATATTGATAACCAGATGTTCCATCTGCACTACGGCGACATGACCGATGGCTCCAGCCTGCAGCGCACCCTGCAGGCGGTGCAGCCCGACGAGATCTATAACCTGGCGGCGCAGAGTCACGTGGCGGTCAGCTTTGAAGAGCCCGAGTACACCGCGGAAAGCGACGCGGTGGGCACCCTGCGCCTGCTGGAAGCCATCCGCAATCTCGGGATGGAGGAAAAAACCCGGTTTTACCAGGCCTCTACCTCCGAGATGTTCGGCAAAGTGCGGGAGACGCCGCAGCGTGAGACCACGCCGTTTTATCCCCGGTCACCCTATGGCGCCGCCAAGGTTTATGCCTACTGGATCACGGTGAACTACCGCGAAGCCTACGGCATGCACGCGTCCAACGGCATTCTTTTCAACCACGAATCGCCCCTGCGGGGGGAGACCTTCGTCACGCGCAAAATCACGCGTGGCCTGGCGCGGATCGCCCAAGGCCTGGATCGCTGTATTTACCTGGGAAACCTGGATGCCAGGCGCGACTGGGGCCATGCGCGGGATTTCGTGGCCGCCATGTGGATGATGCTGCAGCAAGATCGGCCCGATGATTATGTGATTGCCACGGGTGTGCAGCACACGGTGCGGGATTTTGTCAGTGCCGCGGCCAGCCACATGGGTATGACGCTTGAATGGGAGGGCTCGGGCGAGCAAGAGCATGCCCGGGTCAGTGCCTGCGATGAAAGCTACCCGGGTATCGATGCCGGCGATGTCCTGGTCAGGGTCGACCCGCGATACTACCGCCCGACCGAGGTGGAAACACTGCTGGGTGACGCCACCAAGGCGAGAGAGGTTTTAGGGTGGACACCCGCCACCTCATTTGAGCAGATGGTGGGTGAGATGGTGCAGCAAGATCTGATGGAAGCGCGCGAACAGGCGATGATCCGCGCAAACCGGAGCTAATCCGCGGCGCGTGAGCCGTGGACGTGGACGTGGACGTGGGATTGGCCCAGGCCTTCAACGGCCGCAGTCCCGCGGCAGGAAATCAGCGAAGGTTTCGGGGTATCGGGTTCCTTCCAGCACCTCGGCCACCCATTGTCCGTCGATCGATGGGTTGATCCAGCTCCAGACGGTTTTGCCGCTTTCATCAACTTCGAAGACCCGCCCGGTGTTGGACTCTGTAATCAGCCGGTTGCCGTTGGGCAGCCGTTGGTGCTTGCCGCCCAACTCGGTGTAAAAAGGCGGCGCCCCCTCCGTGGGGTAAACAACCCGCCAGGCATTGCTTGCCGGATCAACACCCAGGATTCTGCTTCCGCCCAGGCGGGTGCCTGCTGGGGTCCGGTCGGCCCGATTGTCAAAAATCGAAATCATGCCGCCGGGCTCAAAATCCGGATCGTGCTGGTGAATCAGCGGCATTCTCATGTGCCACTTCACGAGGTGTGAGTTCGCGTCCAGCACGAAAACAAGCCCAAGGTTGCGCATGGAAACCAGCACATCACCCGCTGAAAAGGAGGGGAAGTCAGCAGCCAACGCCCTGCTCAGCACTTCGACGTCGTTGGTGTGGGTGAAATCCAGGGTCGTGACGGCATGCGCCATGACGCTTTCCATGCCTGAGCGGTACAGCGCCTGAAGCAGCCCAATCTCCTCAAGGATTTGTCCATCCGGGGAAACTTTCAGCACCACCTCGTCCACAAAAGGCGGGCGCACATGCATATATTCGGGGTTGGGTTGCTGCCGCCAGCGCAAGCCGGGCACCCAGAATTGGCCGTCCTCGTCTCGGAAAACAGAATGGTGCGTCCTGAATGGCAGTCTCCAGATGACCCTGGAGCAAGCATCGATTCTGAACAGACCCAGGTACTCCACGTTGAACACCAGGTCACCGTTGGGCAGCAGCCAGCTGCCGTGGATGTAGTTTTCCGGGTGGTTAAACAGCCCGGAGACATAGTCCTGGTGGGGCGGGTCCGGGAAAAGCTGTTCGGGATACACGACCCACCGATGCAGTACTTCCCCGTCCATGCTGAGCAAGCGCGCCTCGGGCCCGTAACCCTCGTCCCGCGCAAACATCGAAGTCACCAGCGTAACGCCCGGCTGAATGCTCTGCGGATGGCTGCGGACCGTTCCTGTTTGTGGATAACGCCGGGGGTAGCGGAAATTATTGAAGTTTTTCTGCATGCCCTCATTGACCCACTGCCGCGCGGCGCTCAGTGGTTTTTCGAGCCAATAATATGGGAAAAGCCGCAGGTGGCCGACACCGATGCCGTAGATAAACGCCAGCAGGGCAATACCGAGAATGAAGAACAGCTTGGCCAGTCGATCGTTCATTGGCGTGGTGGCATCGCGTGCTGCAAGGAGTGTCAAATATACCGCATGGTGGAACAAAGCTGCTTGTGATGCTGCAAGGTCTTTAGCGACAGCACGGGTCAGGCCCCGGTCAACACCAGCACGAATGGGAGATCGGTTAAATGGCAACGGCGCTGATACCGCTATAATCAACACCGTTTTCACCTTGGGCACTCCGCTGTGCGGGTGGCCGGGTCAGCGCACAGGAGCGGGCGGTTGGATCACGAGACACGAATTTTCATAGCAGGTCACCGGGGCATGGTGGGTTCGGCGCTGGTGCGCCGCCTGGGGCGGGAAGAGGGCGTGAGCATCGTCATCCGCAGCCGCGCCGAGGTGGATCTGATGCGTCAGGATCAGGTGGAGCAATTCCTGGGCGATGAGCATATAGACCAGGTGTACCTGGCCGCCGCCAAGGTGGGCGGTATCGAGGCCAATCACCGCTTTCCGGCGGATTTCATCTACCAAAACCTGCTGATGACCTGCAATGTGATACATGGCGCGCATGAAGCGGGCATCGACCGGCTGCTTTTTTTGGGCTCTTCGTGCATCTACCCGCGTGACGCCGCCCAGCCCATGCGGGAGGAGGCCCTGCTGACCGGGCCGCTGGAGCTGACCAACGAGCCCTACGCGGTGGCCAAAATTGCCGGGATCAAGCTGTGCGAGTCTTTTCAGCGCCAGCACGGCAGGGACTATCGCAGCGTCATGCCGACCAACCTGTACGGGCCCAACGACAATTTTGACCTGCAAACCAGCCACGTGCTGCCCGCCCTGCTGCGCAAAGCGCACCAGGCACGGCTTGATGAAGCGTCAGCGATGGACGTTTGGGGCAGCGGCAGCCCCAGGCGCGAGTTTTTGCACGTGGACGACCTGGCCGACGCCTGCGTCCACGTGATGCACATGGGGCGCGAAGACTACTGGTCGGCCGTGGACGAACGCTGCTCCCATGTCAACGTGGGCGTGGGTGAGGACATCAGCATCCGGACGCTGGCCGGGATGTGTGCTGAAGTGGCCGGTTTTAGGGGTGAATTGCGCTTTGACGCCTCCAAGCCGGACGGCACACCACGAAAGCTGCTGGATGTAGGGCGACTGACGCCTCTGGGCTGGGAGCTCCGGATCGCCCTGCAAAAGGGCGTCAGGGACACCTATGACTGGATGAAGACCCATTGGCAGGTGATCTCAGACGCCTGAGCTGATCACGCTGTCGAGAACAACGCGGCTGAATCCCATCGCAATTTGCAAATTGCGAACCATGATCAAAAGCCCTCGGGCAACATTCTCGAAATGATTTCACGCCATCGGGCGCCAGCGTGGCCTGGCGAGTGATTGCAGCGCCTTTCGCGTCTACCTGTATGCTTCTAAAGCATTGAAAAAAATACTTAAAAACTTTTTCAGAACCCTCTAGAGCGACCCCACGAAATACTGGTACGTCTTTTGCATGAAGACAGCAAAAAGTGACAGCGTGTCAGTTAGTTTAGCAATCTCTAAAGTTTGTGGGTGAAGATGTCTAAGCACTCAGGTGCACAAAAATTGGTTGTAGCCACAGCGATCGTCGCTCTGACGATGGCCGCCTCCGCCAGCGGATCGAAGGAGTTCGGCAAAGGCCAGCCCAAATCCCTCTCTGACCTGCCGCCGGGGCAGCTGAAGCAAACACTCACCGGCATGCCGCAAAAGGCGCGCGGGCAGGCCCTGGGCTGGCTGCAGCGTTTTTCATTCCCCGAGGCGGATGTCACCAGCCTGCGTGTTGATGCCGAAGGCGGTGTCTACTACGAAGAGCCGCCCCTGGCAGAGGCAGTGATCAGCACCGACGGCAACGCGCCGCCCTCCACAGCCCTGCAAGCCACGCTGGACAACGCCTTTAAGCTGCACAGCAAGCCTGACGCTACCCATGAGCTCTACATCGACTTTACCGGCGGCAACGTAGAGGGCAAGGCGTGGAATGTTTCGTACAGCGTCAGCGAGTGGCAGACCAAGCCCTTTGACACCGATGGCGACCCAACCACGTTCAGCGACGCCGAGCGCGCGGTGATCGCGGAGGTCTGGCATCGAGTGGCCGATGACTATGCGCCCTTTGACATTGATGTGACCACCGAACTGCCCAGCGAGGACAAGGTGTGGGGTCATGCCCTGGTTACTTTCCGCCGTGATCTGAATAACGTGTTGCTGCCCGGCTCCAGCGAGGGTACCCCGGCCATCGCTTATGTGGGCGTCTTTTCGCTGGATGAAAACGACCCACAGCCTTATGACTACTACAAACCGGCGTTTGTATACGCGGACAACTATGGTTTCAGCGCCCAGCTGATCGCGGAGGCGGTTTCACACGAATTTGGCCATAACCTGAGCCTGTCGCACGACGGCTCTCTTAACAGCAGTGGCCAGCTGGTGGATGCCTACTACCTGGGACACGGCACGGGCGACACCGGCTGGGCGCCGATTATGGGTGCGGGCTATTACAGCAATGTCACCCACTTCACCGATGCCAACTACGTGGTGAAAGCCAACAACGATGCCAACTCGCCCCAGTACTGCCTCGACTGCGCCGCGCCCAACAACAGCCAGGATGACCTGGCGGAAATTAATGTGCATCTTGGATACTCGGCAGACGAGCATGCCGACACGATTGCCGGCGCCACCCTGCTGGAGGTAGGCCCGACGGGTGAAGTGGTGGTGAGCAACCCCGAATGGGACCCCTACGATGTCTACCCGGCCAACAAGGGCGTCATCCACTCTGCCAGTGATGCGGATGTATTCAAGTTCGAGGCGGCGGCTGGCCCGGCCAGCTTCCAGGTGAACCCGGCCTGGGATGCCTGGTACCGCGACTTGCTGCGTGGCTCAAACCTGGACGTGGTGCTGGAACTGCTCGATGAGAACGGCACGGTGTTGGCATCCAGCGACCCGCAGGACCTGACCGAAGCCACCGTGAGCGCCACCCTCAGCGCCGGATCACACTACCTGGCGGTCTCCGGCACCGGCAGCAGCGTGGGTGAGTATTCTGATTACGATTCGCTCGGCTACTACTATATTTTCGGGTCGATCACCACGGCCAATACCGATCTTACTCCACCATCGCCCTCTCCAATGGCGTGGAGCACGGAACCCTCCGTCGATGGCGTAGACGCCATCACCATGACGGCAGTTACCGCTACCGACGGAGGGTCTTCCGTTCAATACAACTTCGTGTGCGTCAGCGGGGGTGCTGGCTGCCGCGATTCGGGCTGGCAAAGCGATACCACCTGGAGCCTGACCAACCTGGCGCGAGACGCGACCTATACCTTCCAGGTCAAGGCGCGTGACGAGGCAGGCAACGAAACAGACCCGTCCGTCGCCAAGAGTGCGACCACGCCCCCATTCCCACCGGCACAGCCCTCGGGGACGGTCGTAACCGCGCTGTCGAACGACGACGTGCAGGTGGACTGGGTGGACAACTCGGATAACGAGGACAGCTTCAGAATTGAAAGACAAGCGCAAGGGGAAAGCGCCTGGACGGTAGCCGGCAGTGTGGCAGCAAATGTTGTCACTTTCCGCGATATTGGGGTGGCGGCTGAAACCGCCTACACATATCGTGTATTCGCGGAAAATGCCGGCGGCCTGTCCATTAATTCCACCCCCGCCACCGATACGACCAAG
>WTJD01000190.1 GCA_011524975.1 Lysobacterales bacterium | reverse complement strand
GGTGACGATGGAGCTCACACAAAGGGAGATGCTTGTAAATCATAGGTTCAGCTCCGGGGCGCATGATCGGGCGCATGATCGGTTTGGCCTGGGATACTCAGCGCGCCACTGGCTCGCCAAGGGCGCGCACGGCGCATTTCCCAGCTCATTGGGGGCATGCCATGGCACCGCGCAGGCGGCGCAAGTATCCCCGATGACATGAGATGCGGCAAGCGCTTATTCCTCCGGGAAATGCCCTATCGGCCCGGTAGCGTCCCCCATTCAGGCCCGGCGTCCGGTGCTTATATGTTTTCCTGCAAAGCGCATGAAAATGGGCTAGATTTCGCAAACAACAAACCTTCAAGGATGATTCATGAACCAAATCCTGCCCAATATCCTCTCAACCATCGGCAACACCCCCATCGTTCGCATCAACCGATTGGCGCCAGAAGGCATCAACCTGTTCGTGAAATGCGAGTCCTTCAACCCGATGGCGTCGGTCAAGGACCGCATGGCCCTGTCCACCATCGAAGCGGCCGAGGCCAGCGGCGCGCTACAGCCGGGGCAAACGGTGGTCGAGGCCACCAGTGGTAACACCGGTATCGGCCTGGCCATGGTATGCGCGGTGAAAGGCTATCCCCTGGTGCTGACCATGGCGGAGAGCTTCAGCATCGAGCGTCGTAAGATTCTTCGCTTTCTGGGCGCCAGGGTCGTTCTGACACCTGCCGAGCTCAAAGGCAGCGGCATGCTGGCCAAAGCCGAAGAATTGGCCCAAACCCATGGCTGGTTCCTGGTACGGCAGTTCGAAAATGAAGCCAATGCCGATGTACATACCCACACCACGGCGATGGAGATTCTCGAAGTATTCGGCGAGGATGGACTGGATTACTTTGTCACAGGCTTTGGCACCGGCGGCACCTTGAAAGGCACCAGCCGTGCGCTCAAGGAGCGCAGCCCCCACACGAAGATCATGGTCTGCGAGCCTGACAATTCACAACTGTTGGGCAGCGGTATTGCCCAGGAGCGTAATCCCGATGGCTCGCCCAAGGACAGCCATCCCAATTTCCGGCCGCACCTGATGCAGGGCTGGTCACCGGATTTCATCCCCAAGCTGACCGAAGACACCGTTAACGCAGGCCGCATCGACGGCATCGTGCCCATTGATGGCAATGAGGCCCTGCGCTGCGCGCGTGAACTGGCCCTGCGAGAGGGCATTTTCTCGGGCACCTCGGGCGGCGGCACCCTGGCCGGCGCGCTGGAAGTCGCTCAGCAGGCCACGCCCGGCAGCAACATCCTGTGCATGCTTCCCGATACCGGCGAGCGTTACCTTTCCACGCCGTTGTTCGAACACATTCCGGCGGAAATGACCGAAGACGAGATGGACATTTCCCGCTCCACCCCGGGCTATCGATTCGACATCAGGAGCGCCGCCGCGCCCGAGGCGGAGGAAGCTGCTGAACTGGATGCCGACGCGGCCGCTTTCGTCGAGCAGGTAACGCACGACGCGGAGCAGCCCGTGGTGATGTTCGCATTGGAATGGTGCGAATTCTGCTGGTCCGTGCGCAAGCTGCTCAAGAAGCTGGGCATTCCCTACCACTCGGTGGATCTCGACTCGGTGGCCTATCAGGAGAATGATCGGGGCGGTAAAATTCGGGCGGTGCTGAAGGAACAGTACGGCGTGGCCACGGTGCCGCAGATTTTTGTTGCCGGCGAACACCTGGGCGGCGCCACCGACTTCTTCGCCGCGCTGAAGGACGGAAGCCTGGAACCGAAAATGGCCGCAGCCGGGCTGGACATGCAGACGCTGGAGGAAGATTTCGAACCGGAATCGCTCCTACCCGGGTGGCTGCATCAGCGGTGAGCCGGAACGAGCACCGATACCGGCTAACGTGTTGACTGAAGCTGTTGGTCGCTTGGATAAGCCACCGCGACGGTCATCTGCGGACCCACTGGCCAGCCTGTACCCAACGTGGGGGGGCGTGAATATAATGCTCCTTTTTCCGGAGGTCGGATCACCCGGCATTGAAGCGCACCATGCAGCGAACCACCGCAGACATCCCTTCGGCCGAAGACTGGCTGGAGCGGATCATCAGTGATCCTGACCAACCCGTGGTGCTGTTTGGCGTGGGCTGGTGCGGATTCTGCTGGTCGGCGCGCGGCATGCTGGGGCGATTGGGTGTGGTCTTTCGTGATCTTGACGTGGAGTCAGAAGAGGACCTCCAGGGGCAGAGCCCTTTTGAGGTTCGTCGGGCCTTACGTGAGCGCACGGGCAGTCATACGGTGCCACAAATTTTTATCGCTGGTCACAGTATCGGCGGCGCGACAGAGCTTGCCTCCGCCCTGAACAGCGGAGCGCTGGTCGAACGTTTACACCCGCTGGGTGTGACGCTGAACCCAGATCAGTAGTCATCCGGCATTAAGCCTTTTCGAGGTTTTTCGTCGGTCTTGATCGACGGCCTGGGCGGCGTTCCGATTTAATAATTACCATTATCTATGGAAATAATTAAAACAATCGATTTCACATATTATTAGGCCTCCGGCATAGTACGCCCATCGGTATTTAACCACTTGATTGGGAGTACAAAGCCATGAACCACAAAGTACCTGAAGTTGTTTTCAAAACCCGTGTTCGGGATGAGCACGTTGAGGGCCCAAACCCTTATCGCTGGCAGGATGTGTCCACAGACGACGTCTTCAAGGGCAAGCGAGTCGTGGTGTTCGCCCTGCCCGGCGCGTTCACACCGACCTGCTCCAGCTCGCATTTGCCCGGTTATGAGCAGCGCTATGACGCATTCAAGGATGCGGGTGTGGATGAGATTTACTGCCTGAGCGTTAATGACGCGTTCACCATGTTCCAGTGGGGCCGGCAGCTGGGCGTTGAGAAGGTCAAACTCCTGCCCGACGGCTGCGGCCACTTCACCCGGGGTATGGGCATGCTGGTGGACAAAGACAATCTGGGCTTCGGCCAGCGCTCCTGGCGCTATTCCATGCTCGTGGAAGACGGAGACATTCGGAAAGTATTTGCTGAGCCCGGCCAAATGGATAACTGCCCGGACGACCCGTTCGAAGTCAGTGACGCCGAGACCATGCTCGCTTACCTCAGGGGCATCTCTGCCGACAAGGCAGCCTGAACCTGACATCCATTCTCCCTGCCCGCATCCTCAACCGGGCATTTCAGGCGGCCAGGGGCCTACCTGGCCGCCTTTTTCAAATGTTCGCACCGACCGAATTCATTTATGCTGTGCGAAAACTCATAAACAGCCGGAGCCCTTTTATGCAAAAGCGTCTTCTAAACCTGCCTGCCACGGTATTTTTTCTGATGACACTGAGCTTGACCGCGCACGCGGGCTTCGACCCGGACCTGCTCGCCGGCATGAAAGCACGCGCCATTGGTCCTGCCGCCGTGGGCGGACGAATCGCCGCCATCGATGCGGTGGCTTCTGACCCCAATCACCTGGTGATCGGTACCGCCACGGGCGGGGTTTGGATGTCTGAAAATGGCGGGCTGACCTGGCGGCCGGTATTCGATGACCAGGCCGTGGCCTCCATCGGCGCGGTTGCGATCAACCCCTCCAATCCGGATATCATCTGGGTGGGCACCGGCGAAGGAAACACCCGGAACTCGACCTCCATTGGCGGCGGAATCTATAAATCCATCGACCGCGGCCAGAGCTGGCAGCTGATGGGCCTGGTCAACAGCGAGCGCATCAATCGCATCGCCCTGCACCCCCAAGATCCGGATATCGCCTATGTCGCGGCGCTGGGAACGCTCTGGGGCCCGAATGAAGAGCGCGGGCTGTACAAAACCACCGACGGCGGCGAGACCTGGGAGAACATCCTGTATGTCGATGAGAATACCGGAGCCACCGACATCAAGATGGCGCCCAACAACCCGGACAAGCTGTTTGCCGCCATGTGGCAATTCCGCCGGTGGCCCTATCATTTCAAGTCGGGCGGCCCGGGTTCGGGCATGTACATCTCTCACGACGGCGGGGAAACCTGGCAGCAGAAGACCGAAGAAGACGGCCTGCCCGCCGGTGAGCTCGGCCGCATGGCTTTTGCCCTGACCGCGGCTGACCCCGGACGGGTGTACGCACTGGTAGAGGCAGAGAAAAGCGCGCTGCTGCGCTCTGACGACGGCGGTAACCGTTTTACCAAGGTCAACGAGGCCTACAATGTCGCCGACCGGCCTTTTTATTACACCGAAATCATCGCCGACCCGGACAACCCGGACCGGGTGTACAACATGGCCACCCGCCTCAGGGTATCCATTGACGGCGGCAAAAGCTTCGAGACCAACCCGGCGATCGATTGCTGCGCACCCGGCAACACGGTGCACATCGACAATCATGCCTTCTGGATCAATCCGAGCGACCCCAGGCACCTGATCATCGGCAATGATGGCGGGATCGCCATATCCCGCGATCGCGGGGCGACCTGGCGCTTCGTGCGCAACCTGCCGCTGGCGCAGTTTTACCACGTCCGGGTGGATGACGAGCACCCCTACAACGTCTACGGCGGCCTGCAGGACAACGGTTCCTGGCGCGGCCCGGCGGAAATATGGATTCCGGCCGGCATCCGTAATCTGCATTGGCAGGAAGTGGGTTTTGGTGACGGCTTCGACACCCTGCCGGACCCGGAAAATGCGGAGGCAGGCTATGCCATGTCCCAGGGCGGTTACCTGTTCCGGTATGACCTCGGCACCGGCGAGAGCCGGCTGATCCGTCCCATGCCGCCCGCGCCCGACGTCGACCTCAGGTTCAACTGGAGCGCGGGTCTGGCGCAAGACCCATTCGACCCGGCCACCATTTACTACGGCAGCCAGTTCGTTCATCAATCCAACGATCGCGGACAGAGCTGGCGCGTGATCAGTCCGGACCTCACCACCAACAACCCGGACGTGCAAATCTTTCGCGAGAGCGGCGGCCTGACCCCTGACGTCACCGCGGCGGAAAATTACACCACCCTGGTCGCCATCGCCCCCAGCCCGCTTCAACCCGGTGTGCTCTGGGTGGGCAGTGATGATGGCAGAGTCCACATCACACGCAACGGCGGCGAAGACTGGCAGCGTATCGATGCGGCCAGAGGGGTGCCGCAGGGTGCCTGGGTACCGATGATCACGCCCTCCCCTCACGACGCGGGCACCGCTTTCGTGGTGTTCGATGACCATCGCCGATCAGACATGAACCCTCACGTGTTCAAGGTGACGGATTTTGGGGCACGTTGGGAACGCCTGACCGGCAGCGATGTGCGGGGGTATGCGCTATCGGTGCTGCAGGACCCGGTCGATCCCGACCTGCTGTTTCTGGGCACCGAATTGGGCCTGTATTTTTCCACGGACGGAGGACAGGACTGGACGCGTTTCTCAGCCGGCGTACCGACCGTCTCGGTGATGGACATGGCGATTCAGGCCCGCGAAAACGACCTCGTACTCGGCACTCATGGGCGCTCCATCCTGGTCATTGACGATTACAGCGGCCTGCGCAATCTCACGGAGGAAGCATTCGATCAGAGGCTGAAAATCATATCTGCCAGCCCTGGACAGCAGTACTCGGCCAACCCAACCTCTTCTACCCGGTTTACCGGCTCGGGAGAATTCAGGGGTGAGAATGAGCCTTATGGCGTCATGGTGACCTTTATCGCCAGCGGCAACGACCTGCCTCACCCCGATGCCGAGCGTGACCGCCAGCGACGGATCGCGCTGCGCGCCGCGGCCGGCGGTCAGCCAGCGTCCGGAGAAGACGCAGACGAGAACAAAAACGGGGACGGGGACAGCGATGACAAGAAGAAGACACCCAAGGTCACCGTTGAAGTCAGCAATGCCGAGGGTGAACTGATCCGGACCTACAAAATGCCGGTCCACCAGGGTATCAACCGGCTGACCTGGGACATGAGCTCGGATGGCGTGCGACCGGCGCCCGGGCCTGACAAGCGGCCAATGGAAGACGGTCTCCCCCCAGGGCCGCAAACACCGCCGGGAGATTACCGTATCCGGCTGGCCATGGGAGATGCCGAAGACAGCATTGGGGTGGCCACGCTCGCAGACCCCCGCAGCGCGCTCAGCCAGCAGGACATCGAAGCCAACTATGACGCCCGGCGGGCCTTGCAGGAATTGCAGGAGACCCTGGTTCAGTCTCTTGAGACCATCGACAGGACCCGGTCGGACATCGCCATGCTGAACGCATTGATAGGGCGGCAACTGGAGGGTGGAGAGAAGGGTGGAGATAACGAGGCCCTGAAGGCCCTGCAAAAGCAGGGAGCGCAAGCCATCGAGGGCCTGGATGAACTGGAAAAGCAGTTCAGAAACCCGCCCGAGACCAAGGGAATCGTCTACAGCGCCGATAAGGTGAGCAGCAAACTGGGCCTGGCGGGCTACTACCTGGCCTCCAACCCCGGCGCGCCGACCCCGGCGGGGCGCTTCCACATGGATGAAGCCCGATCCGCGCTGGCCTACAGCCTGGAAATGGTCAACCTCTACCTGGAGGGCCCGGTGGCGGAATACCGGCAAGCCGTTGATCAGGCGGGCATTGGTTTGCTCACACCCGAGAACTCGCTCTCGCTTCCGTGATGGTGATCAAGCGCTGCAAAGGCATGCTTCAAAACGTTCAGAGTGCCCCCATATGAAAAGCATGAGCAGCACCGACATTCAGCGCATATTCGCGGCGCAAAGATCACGTGCGCTGAAACTGCGGACCTCCACCGCCGAAGACCGCATTGCCACGCTGGAGCGCCTGCGGGCGGCCATCGAGGCCCGCGAGGATGAGGTCCTGGCTGCCTGCTTTGCGGATTTTAAAAAACCTGAGCCGGAAGCCCGCCTGGCGGAGTTGCTGCCGACCTATGCCGAGATCAAGCTCGCCATCGGCAACCTGAAATCCTGGATGAAACCCCGAAAGGTCCGTGCAACGCTGGCCATGCTGGGCACCCGCGCGGAAATCCGGCACGAACCCCGGGGCCGATGCCTGATCATTGCCCCGTGGAACTACCCGTTCCAACTGTCTTTCGGGCCATTGGTTTCGGCCATCGCGGCGGGTAATACGGCCATCATCAAGCCTTCCGAATTGACGCCCCATGTTTCCGCCCTGGTGGCAAAACTGGTCGGTGAGACCTTCACCGAGGATGAGGTGGCTGTCTGTGAAGGCGGAGTCGAGACATCCACCGAATTGCTGAGCCTGCCTTTTGATCATATCTTTTTCACCGGCAGCCCGGCTGTGGGCCGCATCGTCATGGCGGCAGCGGCGAAAAGCCTGGCCTCGGTCACCCTCGAACTGGGCGGCAAGTCGCCGGTGATCGTGGACGAGTCAGCTGATATCAAGGCCGCGGCCAGGCACCTTGCCTGGGGCAAACTGACCAACAGCGGTCAGACCTGCATCGCGCCGGATCACCTGTATGTCCATGAGGCGGTCATGGACCCGTTCATAAAGGCGCTGGGCAAATCCGTGCGTCATCTGTACGGCAAGAACGAGCAGGCCATCAAGGCCTCGAAAGACTATTGCCGAATGGTCAACGAACGCCATTTCGAGCGGGTCAAAGGCCTGTACGACGACGCCGTCAGCAGGGGTGCGCGCGCGGTATTCGGTGGTGATTACGATGCCGACGAACAATATTTCGCCCCGACTGCGCTGGTCGACGTGCCGGCAGGGGCGCAGATCATGGAAGAAGAGATCTTCGGCCCGCTGCTGCCCATCCTGCCTTTCAATGACCTCGATTCCGTTATAGAACGAATCAATGCCATGCCCAAGCCACTGGCGCTTTATATCTTTGGCAAGGACCAACAGCGAATTGAGCAGGTGACCCGCCAAACCTCCGCCGGCGGCATGTGCGTTAATCACAACCTGCTGCAGTTCGCGCACGAGAACCTGCCCTTCGGTGGTGTTAACCATTCCGGCATCGGAAAAGCACATGGCCGCTTCGGGTTCGAAGCCTTCTCCAATGAGAAACCGGTGCTCACGCAGCGCTTTAACGCGATGCACATGCTGTACCCGCCCTACACGGCCAGGGTCAGGAAACTGATTGAGTTCGCTGTGCGCAAGCTGGGCTGAGCCCGCTTCGCCGCGCGCCACTGACTCCAAAACCGAAAAGCGGCCCGTCAGTTGCGACCCGTCAGTTGTGGCTGTCAGTTGCGGCTGTCAGTTGCGGCCCGGGCACCACGGGCCGCGGGCAGATAAAGGGCTACCCCACCAGGCGACGGGCCGTTTCTGACAGCAAATCCAGCAGGTAATCGATGGTGGACTTATGGGTGCGATAGTGCAGCACCGCCAGGCGCAGCACGAATCGTCCGTCCAGGCGAGTGGACGATATGAAGACCTTGCCGTCTGATAGCACTTCCTGCAGCAGGCGTCTGTTGAATGCATCGGCATCGCCGTTTTCGGGCACATAGCGATAGGTCACCACGCTCAGATCGGGCCGCGGCCCCGCCTCAAAGCCTGGCATGTCCGAAATTCGCTGGTGAAAATAGCGCGCCAGCCAGATTTTTTCGGAAAGCGCCGCCCGAAAAGGCGCGAGGCCGAACAGTTTCAACGGCAGCCACAGGCGCATGCCCCTGAACGGCCGGCTCAATTCGGCGGAGAGATCGGCCGGTGAATACTCCTGGCTGGCCTCACGGGCATCCAGCATATAGTTGGCTTCGTAGCCGTGGGCGCGGGCAAGATCATGCACATTCCTGACCAGGAGCGCGCCCGAGCCATAGGGCAGGAACAAGCCCTTGTGCGGATCCATGACGATGGAATCGGCCGCCTCCAGGCCGCTCAGCACCTCGCGGCCTTCTTCGCACAACAGAAAGAAGCCGCCATAGGCGGCATCGAGGTGCAGCCAGAGACCCTGGTCGCGCGCAATGGGCGCGATCGCCGGCAAGGGATCAATGGCGCCCGTGTCGGTGGTGCCGGCGGAAGCCACCACCAGCCAGGGATTCAGCCCCTCCGCCCGGTCCTCACGGATCATCTTCTCCAGCGCGGTGGCATCCATCCGGTAGCCGCCATCCATGGGCACGATGCGTTTCGGGCACTCGGCCATACCCGCGACGCACAGGGCCTTGTCGATGCAGTGGTGCGCCTGGGCGGTCAGGTAAATGCTGCTGTTGGGTATATCGCGGGCGGAAATGCCCCTGGCTTCCCTGGCCGTTACCAGGGCGGTCAGGTTGGCAATACTGCCGCCTGAAGTGAGATCACCGCCGGCGCCCTCCGGATAACCGACGAGGCCTGCCATCCACTGCACCAGGGAACGCTCCATCTGCACCGCGCCGGGAGACGCAAACTCAATACCGGCAAAGCGATTACCCACATCCGCGAGGAAGTCACCCACGGCGGAGGGAAAAACGCCACCACCCGGTATATAGCCAAGATGACCGCCTGATGCCGGATTGATACCGTGCGTGTTGACGCCGGAGGAGACGACATCCAGCAGTTCGCGAATATGGCCCGCCTGGTCTGAAAAACCGGCAGACCACGGTGCCGGATCCGGCGAACCCGCCGTATAGGTCTGCGCCTCTTCCAGGCCGTCAACAAACTGACGCGCATGACGGCCGGCCTCAATGATCAGGTGCTCCGCCTCCTGCCCGGATACCTCCAGCTTGCGGGCCTGTGACTCCAGTTCTTTAAGCTTGTCCAGCAACACTCTCCTCCGGGCGTACTTTTATGCGACGAAAAACCGCCGTGACTGCGTCATTAAAACCGTGGACAAGGTATTCGGCAAGTGGGCAGCTTCCGATTTCCTCCAACAGGATTTGAACGTTGGAACCCCCGCCAACCCGCCAATGGCGTCCGTGTCTGGAATACGGCACACATCGCGGATCAACGGGGGTACCAGCCAGGGGCCGGTTGCAGCCATCACCGGCCTCGCTTTATTCACCCTACGAACGGTTCTTCAGGTCACCGTTTCCCGGCGGAAACTCGTCCCGAGCGGCGCCTTCAATGAGGCCAAGGGCCACCCGCCTCATGTAAAATCCGGAGCGTTCCCATGATCGCTCAGGGAGAGCGCCACATGCTCAGCAAGCAATGGATCGACGATGATTTGCGCCGCGAGGCCGGTCAAATCACTGAAATACTGGAGCAGGCGCTGCACGAGGCCATCGCCGGCGCGGACGAGCGAGTGGCCTTACCGCAGGATCCGGACCGGGTCCTGGAGGCGCTCAAAGAGCCGCTGCCGGAGACCGGCAGTGGCTTGCGTTCCACCATCGAGCAGTTGCTGGATTTCCAGCAGCGCGCCGGCGCCAACACCCTGGGCCCGCGATGCTTCCATTTCGTCATTGGCGGTAACACGCCCGCGGCGCATGCCGCTGACCTGCTTGCCACGGCATTTGACATGATCGCCTATACCTGGGTGATCGCGCCCGTGGCGGTTCGCATGGAAATACAGGCCCTGACCTGGCTGAAAGAGCTACTGGGCCTGCCCGAGCGCATGACCGGCATCATGGTGACCGGCGCCACCATGGCCAATTTCACCGGCCTGGCGGCGGCCAGGCAATGGTGGGGAGAACAGCATGGCTTCGATGTGTCGGATACCGGAATGGCCGGACAGCCGCAGATGCCTGTTCTCACCTCGGGCTATGTCCATGCCGCGACGCGCAAGGTGCTGAGTCTGCAAGGCATCGGGCGAGGCCATATCCAGGAATTCCGCCGTGACGACCTTGGCCGGGTGGACCTTGAAGGGCTGGAAGGCGCGCTGCAGCGCCTGGATGGCGCGCCCGCGGTGATGGTGGTCAACGCCGGCGAGGTCAATGCCGGTGATTTCGACCCGGTCAACGACATGATCGACATCGCGAGGCAGCACAACTGCTGGGTGCACGTGGACGGCGCATTTGGCCTGTTTGCCGCGCTCTCGCCAAGGACAAAGCACCTGGTCAGGGGCGTTGAACGAGCCGATTCCGTCACCGTGGATGGGCATAAGTGGCTCAATGTGCCCTATGACTCAGGTTACGCCTTCGTGCGCGATCACGGCCTGCTGGCCCGCTCCTTCCGCTACTCGGCAGATTAC
>WTJD01000114.1:6398-10972 GCA_011524975.1 Lysobacterales bacterium | reverse complement strand
TTATACGCACTTATGGAATGCCCAGACCAGATATCCCCTGCTGCGGAACAGTAGAAAAAAAAGATCCTAGGGTTGCGACAAGCAGGACTGCGACAAGGCCCTCAGTGATGGGCGTGACCCACACTTTGCCCTGCCACCAACAGTGGAATGATCATCCACAGGGCCAGGATAATCAGGCTGAAACCTACGATTTTGCGGACGAAAGCGTCGCTTAAGAAGCTGGACAACGCGGGCGCCGCCATGGTGAGGCCTAACATGGCCGGGGCCGTCCCTGCTCCAAAGGCAAACATGGTCAGCGCGCCCGAAATCGCGTTACCGGTGGATGCAGCGGTGATGAGGACGGTGTAGACCAGCCCACAGGGTAAGAATCCCCAACACATGCCCAAAAGGGCGCGCCCGATCCAGTCGTGGCGTTGACTGGTTTTGGTGGCCAGCGGCATGATTTTCCGCCAGATGGCAGCCCCACCCTTCTCGATAAACGAGAGACCCCGCCAGCTGAATAAGAAATTCAAACCAATCACCGCTACCAGCATGGCGGTAATACCCCGGAGCCAAAGCCCATAGGCACTGAACGAACTGATCTCGCCCGCCATACCCATCACGCCTGCCGCGAACGCGCCCAGGCATGCATAGCCGGTAAGACGACCCAGGTTGAACTGCAATGCGGGCCAAATAAGCGCACGCTGGCCGATGCCGCCCCCGGAAAGCGCGCCCAGGCTGCCGGCAATGCCGCCACACATACCAAAGCAGTGACCGCTGCCGAGCAAACCGGCCAGGAAAGCGGTGACCAATACAGCCGGATCTGCCAGCATCATGGGGATGGCTTTCCTGGGCCGCCCGCGTCACCCCGCGCGTTATCAGACTCTGGCGCCTCGCTCGGGCTTACGGCTTCTGTTTCGCCATGGGGCCTCTCATCATCATCAAGAACCACGCTCCAGCCATGCGTTTCCAGGTCGTCGAATTGTCCGCTGCGAATGGCCCAGATCAGTGCCCAGGCGCCCAGCACAAGCAACAGTATCGCCAGCGGAATCAGTATGTAGATCATGCTCATAAGCGCTAACCTTATGTGTCTGACCCGGCCGAGCGCACGAGACGCGCCGCATTGGCCACAACCAGCAGCGAGCTGAGCGACATGCCCAGGGCCGCCATCCAGGGTTTCAAGGCTCCGGATACCGCCAGGGGCATGACCGAGGCGTTGTACAACACGGCCCAACTCAGGTTCTGACGGATCAGCTGCCGGGTTCTGCGCGCGATATGACGTGACCGCAGGACCAGGGTCAGTGAATCCAAAGTCAGTATCATGTCCGCTGTGCTGTTCGCAAGCTCCGCGCCTCCCTTGACCGTCATCGACACATCCGCGGCAGCCAATACAGGCGCGTCGTTGGCGCCGTCTCCCACCATCAGCGTGTGATGACCCTGATGACGACAACGCTCCAACCACTGCAGTTTCATCTCTGGACTATGGCGTGCGTGCCACTCATCGATGCCCAGCCTGCGTGCCACAGACTCAACGGCCAGGTGTCCGTCGCCGGAGAGGATGGCGGTATGTATACCCTCTGCTCTCAGCCTGTTGATCGTTTCCGTGGCGCCGTCGCGCAAGGCGTCACGCAATTCAAATCGTGCCACCCAGCCATCTTCGTTAGCCAGCCAGACATACTCGTCATCACCTGCCTCACCTTTCAGCGCAAAGTCCGCGGTGCCAATGCGCCAGGTTCGACCGTCCAGCATGCCTTGCAGCCCCTTTGCGGCAACGACCCTGACCTCCCTGGCAGATGGGATCGAGTCCGCCGGGTGCGCAGCGAGAAAAGCTTCCGCGATCGGGTGCGCTGAATTCGCCTCGAGGGCGCAAGCGATGCCCAGCACCTGCTCTCGTGTCATCGGCTGCACAGCAGGATTGATGTGAATGTCCGTGATTTCAGGTGTGCCTCGGGTCAGCGTGCCGGTTTTGTCGAATACCGCCTGATCGACATGATTAAGCGCCGCGACGCTCTCAGCCCGCGTCAGCAGCACGCCCTCATCCAGCAGGCGGCGGCTTGCCGCGGCATGCACCACGGGCAAGGCCAGCGATAGGGCGCAGGGGCAACTCGCCACCAGCACTGAGAGCATGGCCGGAAACGCTTTTGCCGGCGCGATATCGCTCCAGAAAATCCAGGTGCACGACGCCAACAGGAGCACGACCGCGATAAAGGTCGGGACCAGCCACTGCGGCAGACCGTCGTCGTCTTCGCCGCGCCGGGCCTGCGCCAGCAGGAGTAATCGGCCCAGCGAGGATACTGTGGTCTCCTGCCCGGCTGCCGTCACTTCTATCTCCACCGGCTGGGTCAGATTGATGGTGCCGGCAATGATCTCGTCACCGGCAGCGCGCGCAATCGCGTTGGACTCGCCGGTCAGCAGCGCCTCGTCAACCTCGGTGGCACCGGAACGAATCACGCCGTCGGCCGGAAATGCTTCACCCATTTTTACCCGGATCAGGTCGCCTTCTACCAGATCGGTGGCGGGAATGGTCTCTCGGCCATCACGGGTGACGCGTTCTGCCCATTCAGGCAACAAGCGCGCAAGCGCGGCGCCTGCCTGGAGGTTACGGTGGCGCAGGACCATTTCGATATGACGGCCCAATGACAGAAAAAAGATGAACATCACCACCGAGTCGAACCAGACCTCGCCAGCTCCGCGGAAGAAGTTGTAGCAGCTTGCGGCAAAGGCCAACCCGATGGCCAATGCCACCGGCACATCCATTCCCGGACGGCGCGCACGAATGCTGCGCCAGGCGCCCTCGAAGAAAACACGACCCGAGTACAGCATCACCGGCAGCGTGATCAACAGGCTGACCCACTCGAGAAATCTTCGCTCGCTGACTTCTATGCCGAAGTAATCTCCCGCATAGAGCCCAACGGCATACATCATCACCTGCATCATCCCGAGGCCGGCGACGCCAAGGCGTTTCATCGAGTCGCGCTTTTCGTCCTGCCTGCCCTGCTCTTCCCGGCTGGCCAGCGGCAGATGAGGCTTGTAACCCAGTTCCATCAAGGAGGCTGCAAGGTGGCTTAGCCGGTTGCTTTCGGGGCTCCAGACGACACGGGTGTAGCCGGTGGCGGTATCGACCTGTACGGCATCAACGCCGGTTTGCTTCTCCAGGTGGCTGCGAATCAGCCAGGCGCAGGCGGCACAGCGGATGCCCTCTGTCTGCAACAGGAGCTCACGGCGCCCATCCGCCATTTCGGAGCCCCACAGGGTGTCGCGATCATCACAGCCGCGCCAGGCCGCAATCTCTGACTGAATATCCTCGTCTGCCTGCCTGCCCAGTTCCTGGCGAAACTGGTAATAGCGCCCCAGGCCCGTTCCAAAAATGAGTTGCGCAACGGCCTGGCAGCCGGCACAACATACCGGGCGGATGTTTCCATCGACGTTCACGCCAAGCTTTGTGCCGTCCGGAATGGATTCTCCGCAATGAAAACAGGAACCTTCAGCTCGCTCCATCTTCGCGTTCGCCGGGTTCGGTCTCTTCGGTCTGGGTGGGCTGTGCTTTCAGCTCGGTACGGATCTGCTTATATTCGGCATCGTCCACGACCAGCGTTTCCGGATACGTCAGGGCCAGCCAGAGCGTCACAAAACCACCGATCACCGCCATGGAGGGGATGGCAATGATGAACCAGGGCCAGAACTGTCGGTACCAGGGGGGCTGGCTGGGATCTGCGTGCTTGGTGGGCATGGGTCAGGGTCCTGCGGGCAGCAACATACGCGCGCTGGCAGCACGCTTGATGGATGGATTTTCCACAGCCTCGAACAGTATGTCCAGCCTCTGAACGCCCGCACCAGCTGTGGTTGGCGCGGTCAGGCGCAGTGAGAAAACACCCACTTCCTCTGGCTGGAGTTCCAACGGGCGTGAGGTACCGGCCGATACCTGCTGATTTCCAATCACGGTCATCCGGTACCGGTGAGGGACCTCATCCATGTTGATCAGCTTCAGGGTGTAGACGTTTTCAATGCGTCCGTCTGGCAAGGTCCGATACAGCACGTTCCGGTCGCGGATCAGATCGGCCCGCAGGGGAATACGTTCCGATATCGACCACAGCACACCGGAAATGATAACGAGCAGCAGCGTCGCGTAGATCAGGATGCGCGGCCGCACGATGCGCTGAGCCTTTCCCTCGAGCGCGTTTTCGGTCGTGTAGCGAACCAGGCCCCGCTCGTAGCCCATTTTGTCCATGACCTGGTCGCAAACATCGATACAGGCGGCGCAGGCGATGCATTCATATTGCAGCCCGTTCCTGATATCGATACCGGTCGGACAGACCTGGACGCAGAGCGTGCAGTTGATGCAGTCACCCAGGTTTGAAGCGTCGCTGTCCTTGCGCCGTCCTCCCCTGGGTTCACCACGTTCCTCATCGTAGGAAATGACCAAGGTGTCCTTGTCGAACATGGCGCTCTGGAAACGGGCGTACGGACACATGTATTTACACACCTGCTCACGCAGGTAACCGGCATTGCCGTAGGTGGCCAGGCTGTAAAACAAAAACCAGAAAGTCTCCCACCCTCCGAGATTAAAACGGGCGATATCGCCCCACAATTCGCGA
>WTJD01000114.1:0-6388 GCA_011524975.1 Lysobacterales bacterium | reverse complement strand
CCACGAACGTAAAACCTGTCCAGAGCGCGAAAGTGATCCACAAGAACTGCTTCGTCGCTTTGCGAACGAGCTTTTTCGTGGACCACGGCGCCTTGTCCAGCTTCATACGCTTGGCCCGGTCGCCCTCAACCCAGCGCTCCATCAGCAGGAAGGCCTCGGTCCACACCGTTTGCGGGCACGCGTAGCCGCAGAACAGCCGGCCGGCGAGCGCGGTGAAAAAAAACAGTGACAGGCCTGCGATCACCAGCAGCAGGGTCAGATAGATGAAGTCCTGCGGCCAGAAAGTGATGCCGAAGATATAGAATTTTCGCGCTGGAAGGTCGAACAGCACGCCCTGGCGCCCATCCAACGTGAACCATGGCAGAAAGTAGTAGATACCCAGTAGCACGTACATCGCCAGGTCCCGGAGCGTATCAAACCGCCCTTTGACCTCTCTGGGGTACTTCTTGGGCTCCTTGCGATACATGGACTGTCCATGGGCAGCCTGTCCGCTCATTTCAAATCATCCAGATTCAGATCCGGGTTGTTTTCCGAGGGGTCCCGAATCTCCGGCGGTGCTCGCCTGCCCTGCCCGCTCGCATGTCCCCGCTGCGGACCGGTGCGAATCATGAACACGGTGAGCGCAGCGGCAATGGCGCTGATCATAAACAGGAATGCAAAACCCAGGCTGTAGGCCAGCTTGCGGGAGAAATCCCATTGGGCCATCAACGCGCTTTCGATCTCACTCGGGTCGATCAAGCCGAACAGGACAAATGTACCGAAAGAGGCCGAGAGAAAGGCCACCCACAGCGCGACGGCGATGTCTCGCTTTCGCCGGTTCCAGCGAGTGGGCAGACCCTGTTCGACCATCATGGATACGGCTAGTTGCCCTGAGACAGGCTCAGTACGTAAGCGGCCACCATGCGACGCTGCTCCTGATCCAGGATATCGGCGTGCGAGGGCATGGCGCCATTACGGCCCAGGGTGATGGTTTCGGTAATGGTGTCCGCGTCACCGCCGTACAGCCAGATGTCATTGGTCAGGTCGGGGGCGCCCAGCAGCGGATTGCCTTTTCCATCGACACCATGACAGGCGATACAAACCGCAAACCGGGCTTCGCCCGCTGCGGCCAGTTCGGCATCCACGTTTTGCCCGGACAGGCTCTGAACATAGGCCACGACCTGCTCAAGACCGTCCTCACCGAGCGCGGCGCCCAGCGGAGGCATATTGGCCTGGCGGCCCTGTTTCAAAGCAACGAGGATATTGTCGAAGCCTGCACCCCATTGCCACTCGTTGTCCGTCAGATTCGGAAAGCCTACGGCACCGCGGCCGTCCGAGCCGTGGCACATGGCGCAATTGTTCGCGAACAGGTTGCGCCCGATGCCCATGGCTTCATCGCTTGCCATCATTTGCTCAGGCGTCATGTCGGTGAATGCCGCGTAGACATCCTGCCGGGCCGCATCCGCCACCGCCATCTCCTTGTCGTACTGGGACAACTGGGTCCAGCCCAACACACCCTGGACATTGCCGAGCCCCGGATAAAGGACCAGGTAGACCAGGGAGAAAATAATGGTGATATGGAACAGCATCAGCCACCAGCGTGGCAACGGATTGTTCAGTTCCTCCAGATCGTGATCCCAGACGTGTCCGGTGGTTCCGACCTGGTCATCGTCACGACCGGAGACCCCTTTGGTCCACATCAGCAACCACCAGCATCCCAACACCGAACCGATGGTGAGGATGATGACAAACCCGTTCCAAAAAGCACTTAACATGGCTCAATCCTTCTCATTCTCTTCGACGGGAATATTTCCGTCATCTTCTTCCAGGGGCAGCAGGCTGGCCTCGTGGAATTCCTTCTTGCGCTTGCGGCTCCATGCCCAAATCCACAGCCCGATGAATGCAATCATCATCAGGATCAGCATGATGCCGTGGTACCACGGGGAATCCGTCACCGTCCGCTCCTCGCCAGTCCCAGTCCCTGAAGGTAGGCAATCAAGGCATCCATCTCGGTCTTGCCGTCAACCTCGGAAGTGGCTCCGGCAATCTGCTCGTCTGAGTAGGGGTCGCCCAACGCTTGCAAGGCGCGCATCTTGCGCTGAATCAATTCGCTATCGATCTCGGCATCCAGCAGCCAGGGATAACCGGGCATATTTGATTCAGGCACCACGTCTCGGGGATTGATCAGATGCACCCGGTGCCAGTCATCGCTGTAACGCCCGCCGACCCTCGCCAGGTCTGGACCGGTTCGCTTGGAGCCCCACTGGAAGGGCCGGTCATACACCGACTCACCGGCCACGGAGTACGGCCCGTAACGCTCGGTTTCACTGCGGAACGGTCGGATCATCTGTGAATGGCAGCCATAGCAGCCCTCGCGGATATAGATCTCGCGACCCGCCAATTGCAGGGGCGGATAAGGTTCAATACCCTCGATGGGCGTGCGCGCATCGCTGCTGAATATCAGCGGCAGGATTTCCACCGCTCCGCCAATGCTGATCACGATGACGATAAAAATCGCCATGAGGTTGATGTTTTTCTCAAGAATCTTGTGTCCTTTGCTCATGCCTGCTCTCCTTAGTAGACCGGATCTGCGGCCGGCACGGGTTCCGGACGCTTGCCTGCCATGGTCTTCCAGGTGTTCCAGGCCATGATCAGCATGCCCGCGACCACCAGGATGCCTCCCAGTAGCCTGATGGCATAGTAGGGTTTGGTAGCGGCGATGGTCTCGATGAAGGTGTAGGTGAGCGTGCCATCATCATTGAACGCACGCCACATCAGCCCCTGCATGACGCCAGCTATCCACATCGAGGCGACGTAGAAAACCACCCCAATCGTAGAAACCCAGAAATGCAGATCGATCGCCTTGACGCTGTACATCTCCTTCTCGCCAACCAGTCGGGGCATCATGGTGTAGGTTGCGCCAATGGTCATCATGGCCACCCAGCCGAGCGCTCCGGAATGAACGTGGCCAATGGTCCAGTCGGTGTAGTGGCTGAGCGCGTTGACGGTCTTGATCGACATCATGGGCCCTTCGAAGGTCGACATGCCGTAGAAGGACAGGCCAACGATCATGAACTTCAGGATGGGGTCTGTACGCAGTTTGTGCCAGGCGCCCGACAGCGTCATGATGCCGTTGATCATGCCGCCCCAACTGGGCGCCAGCAAGATCAGTGAAAAGACCATACCAAGCGACTGAATCCAGTCGGGCATCGCGGTGTAATGCAGGTGGTGCGGACCGGCCCACATGTAGATCGCGATCAGTGCCCAGAAGTGGACAATCGACAGGCGATAGGAGTAAACCGGGCCTTCGGCCTGCTTGGGCACGAAGTAGTACATCATGCCGAGGAAACCGGCCGTGAGGAAAAATCCAACCGCGTTATGGCCATACCACCACTGGACCAGCGCATCCACGCTGCCGGTATAGATGTGATAGGCCTTGGTGGGCGTAACCGGCAGCGCCAGGTTATTCACGATGTGCAGGATAGCGATGGTCAGGATAAACGCGCCGTAGAACCAGTTGGCCACGTAGATATGCCCTACCCTGCGCTTCGCGATGGTGCCGAAAAACACCACGGCGTAAGCCACCCAGACAACCGCGATCAAAACATCAATCGGCCACTCGAGTTCGGCATATTCCTTACCCTGGGTAATCCCCAGCGGCAGGGTAATGGCGGCGGCTACGATGACCAGCTGCCAGCCCCAGAATACGAACGACGCCAGTTTTTCGGCGAACAGCCTGACGTGACAGGTTCGTTGCACCACGTAAAAAGACGTGCCGATGAGGGCGCAGCCGCCAAACGCGAAGATCACCGCGTTGGTATGCAGCGGCCGCAGGCGGCCGTAACTCAGCCAGGGTACGTCGAAATTCAGCGCCGGGATCCAAAGTTGCGCAGCGATCAGGACTCCGACCAGCATGCCAACGATGCCCCAGACAACTGTCATGACGGCAAATTGCCGACTGATTTTGTCGTTATAGGTCATTGCACTCTCTTCCACATAAAATTCTCGGCCACAGTGGCCAGGCTCATGGGCTCAGGACCTGGAAACCCAGGCGTTACACCAGCCTTTTCCAGCAACCTGTCGATGCTGGAAAACACTGCAGGGCGCCCACCGGTCCCCCGGTTCACCCTCGAACAAGGCACAGTTGTTGCAAAACTGCCCCGCGCCTTGTTCCATGGCGCGCTTCGGAAAGGCGGTGGCATCCACCTGGCTCGCATCGTGTCGATAGCCCAGGCTCTTCGCAACAGCCTCTTCCTCATCTACTTTTTCTGCGGGTTGCGCCCTTGCGCTTCCCGGTCGTGCCACTGCTGAGACGACCGTCATGCCCAGCAATTGGCTGCAGAAGCCCCGCCGGGACAGCGCCGGCCTCTCAGTCTCTTTCATACTTTCCCCCACCCCTCTGACAGAACCTCAGCCCACATGCTTTTGGGCGATGCGGTCCAACAGCTTCAAGAGCCGGGCCTGTGGAAATGGCTTTTCAAGGAAATCTTCCGCACCCATGCGCACGAGATCCACGGCGCTTTGCACTTCTGTCTGGTGCCCCAGAAAAACAATGGGCACCTGACGACGGCGGCAGGCTTCGAGCACGTTGGATGCACTCTTGTCAGGCAGACTGGCTTCACACACGACCGCCAGCGGCGTTGCCTCCTTGAGTATCTTTTCCAGTGCTTCGCCGTTGTCGAGCGCAGCCACCTGCCAACCCTGATTTTCCAACAGGGTAGTCAACGCCAACCTGACGTCTTTGTCAGGTTCAACCAGCATCATTGGCAAATTGGGACCAGCCATGTGCGACACACCGCTTTGCGGACATGGAATCATGCCCGAAACTTTAACGGCTGAGCCTAGTTGGTGGTATCCGGGAAACTACGTAACCAGTAAGGGTGTTGAACGAAGCGTCTTGCCGTGCCCGGAGGTGTCGCTCAATGCCAACTGCCTCGCTGGCGGCGATGAACCGGGCCGCGGTGCGGGCTAGCTTTCTATGCCCAGCGCGCCCGCCATCCTGACCAGCACCGCAACGGAATCGGCGCCCATTTTCTCCATCACACGCGAGCGGTGTATCTCGACGGTTCGCGGGCTGATATTGAGTGTATTGGCAACCTTCTTGTTGGAATAACCCGCGATGATTTTCATCATGACGTCCGTCTCCCTGGCCGTCAGGCTGGAGTATCGGCCCTGTAGCTCCTCTAATTCCTCCAGCGCCTCTCGCGTCTCCCGGTATCGTTGAATGGCCGCATCGATTTTCTCCATCAATTCGCCGTTTTCGAAAGGCTTGGTCAGGAAATCAAACGCGCCTCGCTGAATGGCCGCGACGGCCAGCGGAATATCACCGTGACCCGTAATAAAGATCACAGGAATCTTCGATTTGCGGGCGATCAGCTCCTTGTGGAGTTCCATGCCGTCCATGCCGGGCATCCGTATATCCAGCAAAATGACGTCCACCTCAGGCTCAGACTCAAGCGCGAGAAACTCGTCGGCGGAAGCAAACTGGCAGGATTGATACCCCTCGGCAAATAGCAGAACGCGCAGTGCTTCGCGCACTGCCTCGTCGTCATCAATAATGCAAACATGAGCTCTCTCGGACACCAGGCTTCCCCGATTCAACCAATCATTTCCAATGGCAGACTGAGCGTAAACTCGGCGCCGCCCCCGTCCATCCGGCGATAAGTCAGCGCTCCGCCGTGCGCGACCGCAATATTACGACAGATGGAGAGCCCCAGACCAACGCCGCTGGTCTTGGTCGTGAAGAAAGGCTCGAACAGACGATCCTGTATGTCCAGCGGCACCCCGGGGCCGTTGTCATTAACCACGATTTTTACTTCTCCCTGGTCGCTGAAAAACCGCACCTGCACCCTCGGGTCCGGTGTATTGGAAGCAACCAGCGAATCAATGCTGTTCTTGATCAGGTTAACCAGCACCTGCTGAATATGGATTTCATCGACGTAGACTTCCGGCAGGTCCTCCTCCATTCCGGATTTCAGCAACACGCCGGATGATTTGAGTTCATGCTCAAACAACAGCAGCACCTGGGAAAATAGCTGGTCAAGCCGCTGCCGTTTACGGGTCAGTTCGCCTTTGTAGGTCAGCTTTCTCAGGCGGGTGACCACATCACCCGCGCGCCTCGCCTGTTCCGAAATGCGAACGCAAATATCATCCAGCCCGCTGTCTGCTTCCCGAGAAGAACGCGAAATCATCCTGCTGGCGGCGTCCGCATAGGCCGCGATAGCGGTTAATGGCTGGTTGATCTCATGAGCGATGCCCGCAGTCAGCTCCCCCAGGGTCACCAGCCGGTCAGCGTGGGCCAGTTGGTCATCCAGCTGCCGGATCAGGTCCTGGTTGGCTTTTTCCTCGCTCAGGTCACGGATGATGCCCACATAACGCTCTTCGCCCTCTCCTTGGATCATTCCAACGG
>WTJD01000080.1 GCA_011524975.1 Lysobacterales bacterium | reverse complement strand
CTCTCGATGTCATACTGCTCCGCGTCGGCCGCATCGATGTCGCTGGCCGGCGGCCGGCGGTTGCGCGCGACCAGCCAGTTCTTCGCGGTGTTGATGGCGATGCGGTACAGCCAGGTATAGAAAGCGCTGTCGCCGCGAAACTTACCAATAGCGCGATAAGCCTTGATAAAGGCCTCTTGCGCGACATCCAGGGCCTCGGTCGAATCCGACACGTAACGTGAGATCAGGCTGACAATGCGGTGCTGATATTTGTTGATCAGAAGATCAAATGCCCGCTTGTCGCCGTTTTGAACACGTTCAACCAGCAATCGGTCGAGTTCGGCCTCGCTCATGGAGCCACCTTTGTCGCCGCCCTTGCCCGAACTGGCTGCCTGAGTTGAGTCGTTCATTCCATTGCCCGTGGAGGTCTGCAGTTGAATGGCGGTTGTTGCCTTCATGACGGGCAAAACCCCAGGGCTGAGCATATCACGGCGCTATGGGCAGGGTGCGTCATCGAGGGCTATGACCGGCGAAGTTGCGCGGAGTTCAATGAATATGACCAGGCGAATTGACCTGGGTTTGTCATTCGGTGGTCAAAAGGACCGAGAACCGGGATGCCCCCATAAAAACCCCCATCAATCGCGTGCGCCGCCTGCCCGTGAATGCGATAATGTGCGGCCACTCCCACACCTGCGAAAAACACACACATGAACACCTCCGAAATTCTTCAGAGCCTGGGTCTCGAATCGGTCAACCAGGGCGCCTATCTCGGCGATGGCGAATGGTCCAGCACCACGGACGCCGGCGTCATCGACTGCGTCAATCCGACCACGGGTGAGTCCATCGCCACCGTGCATTCCGCTTCGGACGGGGATTATGAACGCATGATGGCGCGTGCCCGGGAGGTGTTCGCTGAATGGCGCAGCGTGCCCGCACCGGTTCGGGGAGACGCGGTGCGCCTGTGCACCGACGCGCTCAGGCGACACAAGGACGCCCTGGGCAGCCTGGTCGCGCTGGAAAACGGCAAGATCAAGGCGGAGGGTGACGGCGAAGTCCAGGAGATGATCGACATCGGCGACTTTGCCATCGGGCAGTCGCGGATGCTCTACGGCAATACCATGCACTCGGAGCGGCCGCAGCACCGAATGTACGAGCAGTGGCACCCGCTGGGGATTGTCGGGGTGATATCCGCCTTCAACTTCCCCGTGGCGGTGTGGGCCTGGAACGCCTTCATCGCGGCGATCTGCGGCAACGTGACCGTCTGGAAGCCGTCCAAGAAAGGCGCGCTGTGCGCACTCGCTGTGCAAAACATCTGCAACCAGGCGCTGGCAGAGGGTGGCTATCCGCCCATCTTTCTCCTCTTCACAGGGGATGACCATGACCTGGCTGAGAAATTCGTGAATGACAAGCGAGTCGATCTCATGTCTTTCACCGGCTCGACGTGGGTGGGTCGATCCGTGGGCGAGAAAGTCGCCAAGCGCATGGGGCGGACCATCCTGGAACTGGGCGGCAACAACGCCATCATCGTCGATGAGACGGCAGACCTGAAAATGGCCATCCCGAGCATCGTATTCGGCGCGGTAGGCACCGCCGGCCAGCGCTGCACCTCGACCCGGCGCGTCATCTGCCACGAGTCGATCTTTGATTCGGTCAAGGAGAAACTGGTCAACGCCTACGGCCAGGTGCGCATTGGAGATCCGTTGGATGCCGATACGTTGATGGGCCCGCTGACCGATCAGGCCGCAGTGGAGACCTTCGAAGCCGCCGTTGGCAAAGCGGTCGCGGAAGGCGGTGAATTGCTCACCGGCGGCCACCGTGTCGATCGCCCCGGCTACTTCGTCAAGCCGGCCATCATCGTCGCGGAAAACCATTGGGACATCGTGCAAACGGAGACGTTTGCGCCGATTCTCTACCTGATGCCGTTCAGCGATATCGACCAGGCCATCGAGATGCACAATGACGTGCCCCAGGGGCTCAGCTCATCCATATTCACCAACACGGTGCAGCACGCTGAGCGCTTTCTGGCGGCCACCGGCTCCGATTGCGGTATCGCCAACGTCAACATCGGCACGTCAGGCGCCGAGATCGGCGGCGCCTTTGGCGGGGAGAAGGAAACCGGCGGCGGGCGCGAGTCAGGCTCGGATGCGTGGAAGGCATACATGAGACGCCAGACCAACACCATCAACTGGAGTCCGGAACTGCCGTTGGCGCAAGGCATCAAGTTCGACCTCTGACCCGGTACACGGTAGACGCACCACATGTATGGCCTGATCCGTTCAGCGCTGTTTGCCACCTCGCCCGAGACCGCGCACGAGATGGCGCTGGAGAGCCTGCGCCTGGCCTACGGCGTGGGCGCCACGCAGCTCATGTGCAAAGTGCCCGACGACCCGGCAACGGTCATGGGCCTGGCATTCCGCAACCGGGTGGGGCTGGCCGCCGGCATGGACAAGAACGGCGACTATATCGACGCGCTGGGCAGCCTGGGTTTCGGCTTCATAGAGGTGGGCACCGTGACGCCCCGCGCGCAACCGGGCAACCCCAAGCCCCGGGTGTTCCGCGTGGAAAAAGCGGAGGCCATGATCAATCGACTGGGTTTCAACAACAAAGGCGTCGACCACCTGGTCGGACGGGTTCGCGCCCGCCGCTTCAAAGGCATACTGGGCATCAATATCGGAAAGAACTTCGATACCCCCAATGAGCGGGCCGTGGATGATTATCTCGCCTGCTTCGACAAGGTGTATCCGCACGCGGATTACATCACCATCAATATCTCATCTCCCAACACGGCGGGACTGCGGGATCTGCAGTCCGAGGATTCCCTCGAATCACTGCTCGGGGCCATTGCCGCCCGTCGGGTCGAGCTGTCAGCCAGCCAGGGCCGCAGCGTACCCATCGCGGTCAAGGTCGCCCCGGACCTGGATGATGCCGGCATCGAGGATGTGGCCAGGGTGGTGAGCGCCACGGAGATGGACGCGGTGATCGCCACCAATACCACCATTGGTCGCCCCGATGACCTGCAAACCAAAGGTCCGGCGCTTTCTGAGAGCGGCGGGCTGTCGGGGCAGCCGCTGTTTGCG
>WTJD01000155.1 GCA_011524975.1 Lysobacterales bacterium | reverse complement strand
CTACATGAATTCGACCTGCTCTCCCTCTAGCTGGGTGAGCGCCGCTCGCGCGGCTTTTGAAGCGGCCACCGGCAGGAGCTACACCGACTATCGTCACACGCTGCTGATTGTTCCCAACTATTGGGACTATCCCGGCTCGGCCGGGCGTTCCTGCTCCTGGGGCGGAGTGGCGCAGCTGGGCTGCGGCACCACCTGCTGGGCGATCGGGGCGGACGCGAAGAGCATTTTCCATGGCGTGTTGATCCATGAGCTCGGACACAACTTCACGCTGCATCACGCCAGCACCGACACGGACAACGACGGCACCATCAACAGCGAGTACGGTGACAGTTCCGATAACATGGGCGGCAGCCGCATCTGGGCCAAGTTCAATACGGTTCACGCGGGCGAAATGGGGTGGCATGACCCGGAAAACTACGAATTCCGAACCCTGGTGCCATCCTCGGGCTCACTTTATGAGTACGATCTCCTGGCTATGGACGAGGACGTTCCGGAATGGTCCGGGCTGCGCGCCATCAAGGTTCAGCGTGACGCGGGATCGGATTACTACCTGTCCTATCGGCTGGCCGAAGGACACTACAACGGGGTGCCCTCCAGCTATCGCGGGCGACTGAATATCCACTATGGCAGGGGTAACAACCGCTCTTACTTCGTAAAAACCCTGCTACCGGGGGAAACCTATAACGACCCGCATAACGGGCTGATCATCAAGGCTGTCAGCGAGACCACGGTGGACGCCACCAAGGTCATGACCATCGAAATCTGCAAGGACACCTGCTCCGCGCTCCCGGCCCCCAGTAACCTGGTTGCCACAGCCAACGGCGCCAGCGCGATCGATGTGGCCTGGACCAACAACGCGGGCCCGGTGGACGGGTTCACGCTGCAGCATTCCACCGATGGAAGTAATTGGTCGGCTGAGTATCAGGGCGCCCAGACCAGCTATGCCGATACGGGCCTTGCGGTAGCCAGCACGCACTACTATCGGGTTCGCGCCTTCAGCGGCGCCGATGTGTCCGGATGGTCGAGTGTGGCGAATGCCACGACGGATGCGATTCCGCCGGTTGCCGGCTTTACCTGGGCCAGCAACTACACCGAGGTGACATTCACGGATACATCCACGGACGATACGAACATCTCCAGCTGGTACTGGTCTTTCGGTGATGGCAGTACTTCCACTCAGCAGAACCCGAACCACACGTATTCCGGCGCGGACACCTACAACGTGACACTCACGGTCACCGATGAGCACGGCGCCAGTGATTCCCTCAGCGACAGCGTGATGGTAGAGGAAGCACCGTTCACGGATCACTATGCCCAGAGCCAGGTCACCGCCGGCGGTACGGTCAGTGGCAGCCTCAGCGACACCCGGTTCGATGATGACATCGCGCAGTCGGTAACGGAGCGGGAGTCGGGCGGCAAACCCGCCAATCGGCACACCTGGCTGGAGCACCAGTGGAACTTCAGCGTCCCGCTGGGTGCGCAGGCGACCGTTATCGCCAATGCCTGGCAGCTCGATACCGGTGAGGGCGATCACTTTGACTTCCAGGTGTCCGTCAACGGCGGACCCTGGGAGAGCATGTTCACGGTTGACACCCAAAACCAGGCTGAATCCTTTGCCTTCATTCTGCCCTCGGGCAGCAGTGGCGCAATCAGCGTGCGGGTGCTGGACACGGACCAAACCAGAGGCAATCGGTCTCGCGACACCGTGTTTGTCGACCAGCTCAAGATTCGCGTGGAGAATGCCACCGGGCCGCCGCCAGATGGTGTCCCCGGCAACCTCGTTGCGACCGCGCAGGGACATGACCAGATCGCATTGAACTGGAGCGATAACTCCAGCAACGAGACAGGCTTCCGGGTTGAACGGCTGGACGGCGCCAGCTGGATCCTGGTGGGCACCGTCGGCGAGAACGCGAACGCGTTCACCGATACGGGACTGTCGGCTCTGACGATGTACACCTATCGGGTCAAGGCTTACAACCTGGTGGACGAGTCCGCGGCCAGCGGTACCGCCTCTGCCGAGACCGGCGAGCCGCCGCCACAGCCAGGCATCGTGCTGACCGTGCAGGCCACCAAGGTCAAGGGTAAGCACGCGCCGACCTTGAACTGGACGCCGGCTGAGTCGATGGATGTGTACTTCAACCAGTCCAGCCCTTCGAAAGTGGGCACGGCCGTGTCCAGCGGTTTCCAGCACAACACGGGCAACAAGCGCGGCGGACCCTACACCTACCAGGTGTGTGAGGCCGGTGATACGACCCGTTGTTCTGACTGGGTAACGGTGAGTTATTGAGTGAGTAAAGCCCGGCCGAAATCGTCCCCCTTGGCCGGTGCTTTCACTTAGGGAGCCATGTGCGTCCCATGTTGAGAGGCCACTGCACAGTGGCCTCTTTTTTTGTGAAAAAAAAACCCGAGTCTCAGACCGTCCGGCGCCCCCGCCCGGTGACCGCTATTGGGACCAGCGCCGCGGCTGGCTGGGTGTGTGCCTGATGACCTGGGTCATCAAACACGCAGGCCTTGAAAATTTCACGGTTGGGGACACAATCTTCACACCCTATGGCGTTAAAATACGCCACTAGCATGCGCCATATAACCACCAGTCCCGTCCGCCGTGCCGGGCGCCAAGGATCATGACGTGAAACCCGACATCAAGCCTGCCAATCCCCGTTTTTCATCCGGACCCTGCAGCAAACGCCCTGGCTACTCCGTCGGTCAGCTTGACATCACCGCGCTGGGCCGGTCCCATCGGTCCGCGTTGGGCAAAAACATGCTGGCGCGCGCCATCGATGAGACTCATGAGTTATTGGGCCTGCCAGAGAATTATCGGGTCGGCATCGTGCCGGCATCGGACACGGGCGCGGTTGAAATGGCCATGTGGAGCCTGCTGGGCGCAAGGCCGGTGGATGTTTTCGCCTGGGAGTCTTTCGGCAAGGGCTGGGTGCTGGATATCGAGCAGCAGCTTCAACTGGACGATGTGCGCGTTTTTACCGCGCCCTACGGCGCGCTGCCCGACATGCACCAGGCCAGCCCGGCGCATGACGTGGTGTTTACCTGGAACGGAACCACCTCGGGTGTGCGCGTGCCAGATGCCGACTGGATTGCCGACGATCGCGAGGGTTTGACCATCTGCGACGCGACCTCGGCTGCCTTCGCCATGCCGCTGCCGTGGGAAAAGCTGGACGTGACCACCTACAGCTGGCAGAAAGTACTGGGCGGTGAAGGCGCGCATGGCATCCTGATTCTCAGCCCCAGGGCGGTGGAGCGCCTCGAGACATTCGTGCCGCCCCGGCCGCTACCCAAGATTTTTCGCTTGGTGAAACAAGGCGCCCTGAACGAGGCTATCTTCCGGGGTTCAACCATCAATACTCCCTCCATGCTGTGTGTGGCCGACTACCTCGACGCCCTGGCCTGGGTCCGCTCATTGGGTGGGCTGGGGGCGGCACTATCGCGTTGCGACCGCAACCTGGCCGTGATCGAAAGATTTGTGGCTGATCACGACTGGATTCATTTTCTGGCCCAGGATAAATCGACCCGGTCCAATACCAGTGTGTGCCTGACGCTTGATCTGACACCGGACCAGGTCAAGGCGCTGGTCGCCCTGCTGGCCGACGAGGAAGTGGCTTATGACATCGGCGCCTATCGAGACGCGCCGGCAGGGCTTCGCATATGGTGCGGTGCCACCGTGGAAGAGAGCGATCTGGAGCAACTGATGCCCTGGCTGGCCTGGGCTTACGAGCAAATCAAGCAAAGGAACACGTGATGTTCAACATCAAAACCTACAACAACATTTCAACCCTTGGTTTAGGCCGATTCGAAGCCGAGCGTTACCGGGTGGGTGATGAAGTGGCAGATCCGCATGCCTATATATTGCGCAGTCACAAGCTGCACGGCGAGCCGGTGCCCGATTCGCTGCTGGCCGTTGCGCGCGCGGGCGCCGGATACAACAACATCCCCGTTGATGATTACAGCCACAAAGGGATCGTTGTTTTCAACACGCCGGGCGCCAATGCCAACGCCGTGAAAGAGCTTGTTGTGGTGGGCATGATTGCCGGATCGCGAGATATTTTCGGCGGTATGCAGTATGTCCAGTCTCTTCACGGGGTCGACGACCCCGCCGAGATGTCCGTTATCCTGGAGAAGGAGAAAAAGCGCTTCGCCGGCCAGGAGATAGCGGGCAAGACGCTGGGCGTCATTGGACTTGGCGCCATTGGCTCCATGGTGGCCAATATGGGCCTCGAACTTGGCATGCGGGTGGTTGGTTTCGACCCCGCCCTGTCGGTTGAGGCGGCCTGGAGGCTTTCGAGCCGTGTCGAGCGCATGGACAGTATTGGCGCGCTGTGCGCTGAAGTAGACTTTCTCAGCCTTCATGTGCCTGCCAATGAGCATACGCGCCACCTGATTGATGAAAAGGTTCTGGCCAAGATCAAGCCGGGTTCAAAACTGCTCAACTTCGCCCGCGAGCAGGTGGTGGACACCGCCGCGGTCATCGCCGCGCTCGATGCGGGCAGGCTCTCACGATTCATCACCGATTTTCCAAGGCCAGAGCTGTTCGGGCGCGACGACGTCGTGCTAATGCCTCACATCGGCGCCAGCACGGCCGAGGCAGAGGAAAACTGCGCCATCATGGCGGCGGACCAGCTCAAGGATTTCCTGGTCAACGGCAATGTGATCAATTCGGTGAATTTCCCCATGACGCGCATGGCGCGCAACGGGGGCTACCGCATTACCTTCTGCAACGACAACGTGCCGGCCGTGCTGGGTTCCGTACTCAACGTGCTCTCCTCGCGCGGCATCAATGTCATTGACCTGGTCAATAAATCGCGGGGCGATATGGCCTACAACATTCTCGATCTGGAGACGGAACCGGGTCCGGACGCGGTGGCTGAAATGTGCGCCATCGACGGTGTGATTCATCTGCGCACACTCTGAGGGTCGGCCCGGCGGGCGGTCAATCGGCGCGCCGCGGCAGACCCAGGTCAACAAACCGCGCGTGCAGCGTTGAGCCCGGGGACATATGCTGCTTTACTTGAATTGAGGCCTTGGAACCGCCTGGGGAGGAATATTCATGAATACGCTGACGCTGGTCATCGTCCTCGCACTGATCTCCACCATATCCGCCCTTGCATTCGGATTGGTCGCCATGGGCAAGGGAGGTGACTTCGACCAGAGATATGGCGAGACTTTCATGTGGGGCAGGGTGATTTTGCAGGGCTTGTCGATCATCTTGCTGGGCCTGGCTTTATGGCTGAACCTACCCTGAGCGGGGCTGCCCGCTGCACTGTAGTGCTCGACGATCTGCGACGCCCCGGGCTATAGCCACTTTGGTAATGTGTCTATAGCCATTTTGGCAATGTGTCTATAGCCATTTTGGCAATGTGTCTATAGCCAAAAGTGCATATAATAAATACAATTAATTCAGCTGTTTAAGAAAATTCACCCCATATTTCATGACCGGCCTGACCTCGCTCGATGAGATACTGGCTCAGCTGGAGCCCAGGCTGGCCCCGCAGAGCTATGTTTACTGCAGCGTGCCAGATCCAGCAGACATCCTGGCTGCCGGTATCCAGCCGTTTGCGCTTGTTCGTGAGCGCGAGGGCGTGACGCTGGTGCTGGAAGCCACCGATGCCGGGGCCCTGGGGATGGACACCACCCGGCTGTTTCGACGCATCAGCCTGGGTGTGCATTCGAGCCTGGAAGCCACTGGCCTGACGGCTGTTGCCAGCCAGGCGTTGACAGATGCGGGCATCAGCGCCAACGTGATCGCGGGGTACTTTCACGACCATTTCATGGTGCCGGCATCGGGGGCGCCGGAGGCCCTGGCGGCGCTCAGTCGCCTGTCAGAGGCGGCCGGCGAGGCTTGAAGTCGCGCGGCGTAACCGTGTTATCCTTGCCAGCCTGCGCATATTTGAACGAGGAACGCCGGTTTGATCGGATATGTCACCCTGGGCACCAACGACCTTGAGCGTGCGGCCGCCTTCTACGATGCCCTGCTGGCGGAAATGGGCGCCGGCCGTTTCATGGAAGAGGAAACATTCGTCGCCTGGGCTGTCGCCCCCGACAAACCTGCCTTGTCGGTCACGCGCCCGCATGACGGTGGAGAAGCCACGGCAGGCAATGGCTGCATGATTGCACTGATGGTAGATGGGCCTGAAATGGTCCACAGGATTTATGACCGGGCACTGGAGCTTGGCGCGCAGGACGAGGGGCCGGCGGGGCCACGTTTTGGTAACTTTTACGCCGGATACTTCCGGGATCTGGATGGTAACAAGCTCAATGTATTCTGTTTAACCAGCGATGAAGAAAATGATGACACAGCGTAATGACAAGCCACTTTTCCTCGCGGCGACTTTCGCGGCTTTGCTTTTTACAGGCACATGGGCCCAGGCCCAGGAAGAATCAGCGGTGGTACTGCCGTTGGAGGCGCAGACCTGCGACCTCCCCACGGCACCGCCCAGGATCCCCGAGGATGCCGATTACGACGCCCTGGTCGAGGCCAAGCAGCTGGTTCAGGACTTCCAGGCGGCCATGGTGCTGTACAGGGGGTGCCTGGACAATACGAAGGGGCTCGATACCCTGACCGACGGCAATCGCTTGGCGCTGACCCAGGCCCACAATTATTCGGTGGAGATGGAAGAGCGCATTGCTGAGCAGTTCAATGTTGCGGTACGTAATTACAAGGCCCAGAAAGCCGCGGCGGAATAGGTAATTCTTCCGCATGGGGTGCCGGGGCCGATCAGCGCCTTAATCAACGATCCGCAGGTATTCCCACTCTACAAAACTCCGGGCGCTGGGCCCGTAGAGACAAACCGCGGGTACCGGTGACCGGGGCCCGGGTGGTCGCAAGCGTCGATCAACCCTTGCCCGTTGGGGCAGGGTCCGCTTCCGGGTTCACATCGCGCTGGCATTCTGCCGGATCAAACCTGAGCCGGAGACGGGCCTGGCTCAAGCGCGGAAACACCCCGGATGCTTGCGGCAACCTGTCAATTTTCACAGGCCCTGGTTGCGCTTATTTACAGTGTAACTCATTGACAAATAAGACAAAAATTGTCACCCCTCTGGGTAAATCAGGAGCTTCTCGGGCGGCCACCCACGGGCCTTGCTTCTTAAGTGGTTGTTATTGCTAATAAAAATTCTTTTTTCGTATTAATCCGAATGATTGGCACGTTTAATGCATTCCTTTTTGTATCGGGAAAAACAGGAATGGGGCTTCTCCCAAGGAGTTCAAAGTGCGTCAACATCACATCATCATCAAATTCATCCTTATTCTGGCGGTCGCGTTAGCGGGCCAGTGGTCGTTCGCCCAGTCTGACACCGGTGCCGAGCGGCGTGCTTACGGCCTTGGCATGCCGCAGAATGCCTCCGACCTGCCACGCGGGCCATTTCGGGAGGCCCTGGAGGGATTAACGCCCAGTGCCCGCGCCAATGCGCTGTCGAAGCTGCAGTCCACGTCGTTTCCCACGGCAGACCTCGAGTTCATGCGTGTCGACGAGGGCGGCGGTGTGTTCTACGTCGATCCCGCGGCGCCCTCGGACGCAGAAGCCGATGCCGAAACCGCAAATGATCCTCTGATCGGAGAAATCACTGAGGCCAACGTGTTCAAGCTGCACTCCAAGCCAGGGGCTTCACGAACGCTATATATCGATTTCGACGGGCATCAGCTGATCGACACCCGATGGAACAGCTTTTCGGGTCAGCCCGTGCTGAATATGCTCCCTTTCAGTCTCGACAGTGATACCAACAATTTCAGTGCCGCCGAAATTGCGCGTATGGCCGAGTCCTGGCGTCGGGTGGCGGAAGATCTGTCCTCCTGGGACATCGATGTCACCACCGAGGAGCCACCGTTTACCGTGCTGAGCTCAGGCAGGATCGCCTATGCATCCACCGTGGGGCACAACCTGGTGACCTCCCAGCAGGATGCGAACGGATATTACGTTTATACCCAGGGTGGCTGTGGCTGCGGGGGCGTGGCGTATCTCGGCGTCTTCGGGAACAGCTATTACCAGCCCGGTCTGACCTTCAACAGGGGAGATGGCAGTAACGCCATGACCATCAGTCATGAGTTCGGCCACAACCTCAATCTCTCCCATGACGGAACCTCTACCAAGGGCTATTACTCAGGCCACGGCTCAGGAGCGACCAGCTGGGGCCCCATCATGGGCGCGCCTTTTGGCAAGAGCATCGTGAACTGGAGCATGGCTTCCTACCCCGATGCGAATAACAATCAGGACGACCGCGCCGTGATCACGGGCTACCTGCCGTTACGTCAGGACGATCACACAGACGCTCTGCTGGGTGATGCCACGCCGCTCGTGGTCACCAACGGCACGAATGTGGTCAGCACCACCCGCGTGAGCGATCCTGGCTGGTCCAGCCTGGATAACAAGGGAACCATCGAAGACCCCAACGACTACGACTTGTTCTTCATGTCCGTCGGCGCGGGCACCATCGCGCTCAACATCAACGCCGCAGACGCGGACCAGTTTGAGAGCAACCGCGGGGCGAATATCGATATTCAGGCGCGGCTTCTCGACGCGACGGGATCGGTTCTCCAGACATCGAACCCCGACCTGGCGACAGGCGCGAGCATCAATTACACGGTGACCAGCCCCGGCACCTATTACCTGGAAATCACGGGTGTAGGGCGCGCGGCAGGAGCCGATGCTGGCTACGCCGATTACACATCAACCGGTCAGTACTACATCAGCGGGACGATTCCGGAGGACATCGTCATCACGGATCCGCCTGTGGCGCCCGGTGATTTGTCAGCTGCACTGGTGGGCGACAACTCCATCGAACTGGGCTGGACCGACCCAGCCACCGCAGCCACCGCCAACGAGGACGGCTACCGTGTTTACCGCTCCGTCAACGGCGCAGCCTTTGCTCTGGCGGCAACGCTGCCTCGCGACAGCAACTGGTATGCCGATAACAACCTCGCCAGCGGGAATTACAGCTACTACGTCCAGGCCTTCAATTCGGTAGGCAGTGACTCGACCGATCCTACCGCCCCGATCATCATCGACGTGCCGAGAATCGCGGTCGCAAGCTCTGAATTTACCTATTCCGGATCGATCGCCTCGGGTTCTTATCTCTCCACCCAGCAGGCGTCAGGGTCTGAGACCCTGTCCGAACAGCACTCTGGCGGGCGCCCCAGCCGGCGTACGTCTTCGCTGAATCACGAATGGGTGGTGAGCGGTGTGACGCCAGGCTCGGCGGTGACGGTCGAGGTCATCGGCGCGGCCCCTGCCAATGCCGAGGGCGACTATTTCCGATTCGCGTATTCAATCAACGGTGAAGCTGAGGTGGTATTTGGAACCATCATCGCGGGGAACGGAGAAACCACGCTGACCGCGGATCTCCCCGGCACAACCTCCGGGACGGTTGTTATCCGGGTGGAAGACACCGATAGCACCTCCGGAGCGGGCAGCACGGATACGGTCAGCATCAGCAGCATTCGGGTGGTGTCCTCGGGCGATCCAGGTGAACAAGCACCGACCGTCACGATCGACGCTCCGGCAGATGGCACCGTCGTGACGGGAGGAACGGAAATCGTGCTGGTTGGTACGGCAGAGGACTACGAGGATGGGACGCTCTCAGGAAGCATCCAATGGTCTTCTGACATCGACGGCTCACTCGGTTCCGGGTCCAGCGCTAACGTAACGCTCAGTGGCGGTACCCCGGCCGTTGTCCACGTGATCACGGCATCCGTCACCGACAGCGCCGGTCAGAGCGCCGAGGCCAGCATCGTGGTCACGGTTGATGACGCACCCGTTGCCACCACGATGTCGGTGGCTAACCTCGAAGGCTCCGGCGCCTTCAACAAGAGCGGCAAGCGCTGGAGTGCCGATGTCCAGATTACCGTTGTCGACGATCTCGGTGACCCCGTCTCCGGAGCCACCGTGTCTGGCAGCTGGTCGGGCGACGCGTCCGGTACCGGCAGCTGCGTGACCAACGGGTCGGGTATCTGCTCGGTCTCGAGCGGAGGCATGAAAGCCCAAAGCGGCTCAGCGACGTTCACCGTGACCGGAATTGCGGGCGCCTTGGCCTACGACGATTCCCAGAATGTCCAGTCGGCCATCACGATAACGCCGTAAGCTGTGTGACAGAGACGGGCCCGCGGCCGGTTCAACCGGCCGCGGGCTCGGCTTTTTCAGGTTTCGGTTCGCCTTGCCGGCCTGTCCATCCCGGCCTGTCCATCCCTCTGGGTGATGTCGTCCGGCCACTAACCCCGCTTTAGATGGCGGGGCAGCAGCGCTTCGACCCGTTCCATCACATCCAGCCTGTCCACCATGTCGTGGATATAGTCCAGCCGGCCTGAATCCAGCACCAGCACCTCGCCCATCGAGTAGTTCAGAACCCACTGCTCGTAAAGCCCCTCCAGCCGCTTCAGGTAGGACAGCGGAATATCCTGCTCCATCGCCCGCCCGCGCAGCCGAATACGGCGCCTGATGGTGCGAATCGGGCAACGCAGGTAGATCATCAGGTCGGGCGGGCGAATGGCGTTGAGGATGATCTGGTAGAAGTTCCAGTAGGTGTCCCAGTCCCTGCCGTTGAACTTGCGCATCTGCTTGAGCGCGGTGGCGAAGATTTCCGCGTCTTCGAAGATGGTCCGGTCCAGTACCACCACGCCCGCAGTCTGGTCCAGCTCCTGGTGCAGCCGGAACTTGTTGCTGAGGAAGTACAGTTGCGAATGAAATGCCCATGCCTTCATGTCGCGATAAAAATCCGGCAGATACGGATTCTCGTCGTTGGGTTCGTAGAACGGCCTGATGTCATAGGCCTGGCTGAGAAACTCGACCAGTGACGATTTGCCCGATCCGATGTTGCCGGCAATGGCGATGGTCTTGCCTTGGCTCATGGGCAGAGGGTTCACTCGGTTACAATGTCGGCATTGTAACTGACCAAACCCACTCATCATGCCCCATTCAATCCATGTACAGGGAATCTACATTTCAGCCGGTCACAGCTTTTACTGGCGCGAGCCCGGGGCGCCTGCGGATTACACCGTGGAAGCACAGGAGCGGGTTGAGTGCGTGGCTGGAAAGGGCCTGAGGGGCGACCGGTTTTTCGGCTTCAAGGAGAACTTCAAAGGCCAGGTC
>WTJD01000117.1 GCA_011524975.1 Lysobacterales bacterium | reverse complement strand
GTCTAGGATTCACTGAATGGCCATGTCAAAACACGACCAGTGAACTGGTTGACAAACCTGTCATCTTTTATAGACTGCCTCGAACAATATAATGGGCTCAAATGTAGTCCGATAACGGGGAAGAATTGCGAAAGGATTCGTTGGCTATTTTGATTCTTGCGCTGGTGGTGTCCGCTGGCGTGGTCGGCGCGGTTTACTACTTTGGCGTGGTGGATGCTTCAACTCGAGCGGCCCCAATCGTTCACGAAGCACCGGATGGAAATTGGAAGGAGCCGCCTGACCCTGTCTCAACAGCCGGTTGGACCGATACGCCGATCGAATGCCCGTCGCCCAATGGCGGTACGTTTTGGACCAATGCTGCCCGCTGTGAGGATGCGGATCTGGACAACCGCATCTCGCGAGCAGACCCCGTCAAAATATACCGGCAGCCTGCGAAAGCAAGCCGCAGCAAGGCTGCCGCGCGTTCGAGAACTGCATCGACCGCCACGAAGCCGGGATTGCGCGGTCCTGGGAAGTCCCCGCCCTCTGGTCTCCCACCTGAATGCCGCTTTCCGGTGGGGCGCGCATTGGAGATCGAGCGTTCGCTGAGCGTTGCTGATGACCCAAAAGAGAGTGGTTGGCTAAAAAGCTATTGTCGATTTCGCCGAGAGGCAATCGAGGACGGCTGCTCGGTGGCCGATTCGTATTACTACTACAGTTATTACGAACTCTGCCAGTGAATTCGGGGCAGAGATCGCGGATAGGTTTGGCTATTCGCCCCGGCGTTGAAACTGGCGTTGGAAATCGTTTTGCCAACTAAAAAGTAAGAGATAAAAAACTGGCCAGGTGACCGAATAGACTAATGGCGAGCGGGTTAGCTGGCCCACCCAGATCAGTGTGGTGCCTCGGGAGGACTGTTCATTGACGGATAAAATTTCAAAAGTACGGCAACTTCCCCCAGAAGTGCATAAACGGCTGAAGCATTATGTGTATGTTTATTCAGATCCTGATTCTGGGGTTCCCTTTTATATTGGCAAAGGTAAAGGTGACCGGGTGCTACAGCATTTGGTTGAGGAAAAGCAGAGCGCCAAGGTCACAAAGATCAAGTCTCTTCTTGAAACTGGGCGAACGCCCGATATCTCATTCCTTCGCTATGGCTTGACAAATGATCAGGCCGAACTGGTTGAGGCTGTTGCCATCGATCTCATTGGAAAAAGCAACCTGACTAACTTACAGGCGGGACATCATCGCCAAAGCAGCCCGAGGATATCGCTACATGATGTCGTGCAAACGTTCTCTGCAAAAAAGGTCACAGTTCAGCATCCCTCGATTCTCATCACAATAAGCAAGCTATTTCGCAGTGACATGAACGACGAGGAGCTATATGAGGCAACTCGAGGGGTCTGGAAAGTTGGGAAGCAGCGTGAACGAGTGGAATATGCCTTGGCCGTGTTTGAAGGGATTGTTCGGGCTGTGTATGAGATTCACCGCTGGCATCCAGCGGGCACGCTGGAATATAAGTATCTCTCAAGCAGAGATGTGGCTATTAGCGGACGCTGGGAATTCGAAGGTAAGCGGAATCCAGAGCTAGAGCGGCTCTATTTAGGTCACTCTGTTGGGAGAGGCGGCCAGAATCCGATCAGATACGTATTCCCCTGACTGGCGCGCGCCAGGCAGGGAAGAGTTAAGCATTTGCTCGATTGGCCGGAGTGCGAGAATATATTTGAGGGTGTCAGTCATGTCATCCAATGACGAAATTTTTCTGAGACCAGAGGAAAAGTCGTCATCATTTCCGGCCTGCTGATTTCATAGAGCCGGTGGCTGCTTTTGTCGGAGGCGGACTGGGATAACAACGGCGTGCCATATGGATTTATGGGGTCAGAGTAAAGGGACAAAGTAAAACCATCTCAAGCGCCACGGCCTGGGGTGTTTACTCTGTCCCTTTACTCTGACCCCCTGTTTTTCCCTTTACTCTGACCCCCTGTTTTAAGACTGTCTCTCTCCTGCTTACTAGATCTAGTAAGACACGTTGGAAGACATAACCTGATCAAGAAGGGGTTCAGCCATTTTGCCGCATGAGCAATCGGGAATAGCCATCCTTCGATGGCTGGAATCGCCTGTTTTTGCTATACTTATGGCAAGCGCCGATTTGATTTTCAGCTTGCGGGCGCTCTACAAATTCAGCTAAAGCGGTTTTTGTTTTTTCGGATTTCAGAAACCCGCTTTGGCCAGAAAATGTGAGCTGGCTGAGCGGGTTTTTTCATGGGCGGTCGCAGCCCGTCGAGAGGATAAAAGCGACACGGCATTTGATTCCAGATTGTACGCCGTGGGCAACGGGCCCGAAGTACTAAAGAGGAGACATCTCATGAGTAAGGCAATACTGCACCGTCACGAACTGCGAGTGATTTTCGAGGAAGACGAAGACACCGTGGTCCACTGGAGATCGGAAATTGACGATAGGTTGCGTGATTTTGAGCATCACGACACGGCCACCCTCACGCGGCTCGGTGCCCCCCTGGCCGCGACCGGCATCCAGGCCCTGCACCAACTCTTGTGCACGGGGTTCATCGAACTCGCGCTGAATCGTGCCGATAATCACCGCTGGCGGGCACTGTTCGAGCAGATCAACCAGCCAGAAGACGACGAAGAGATCGCCCCGGAGCAGCTTGCGCTGCACTGATGGCCCCGAGGTAAACGATTGGGGCGGCGGATCAGTCCGCCGCCTCATTTGACATGACTCAGATTCCCACCTTTTGATAATCCCCTATGGCACACTCGCCGCATGATCGATCGCGTCACCATTCCCCGCGCTGAATTGCTCCAGGCCCTCGAGGGCGGTGCCCTGGTGCTGACCGGCAATGCGCGGCTTTCGCGCTCGCTGCGGGCCGAGTATGACCGCGCCATGCTGGCTGCCGGGCGCCAGGCCTGGGCCTCGCCCGAGGTGCTGCATTATTCGGCCTGGCTGAAGCAGGCCTGGGAGGAGGCATCCCTGCGCAGCGATGCCGTGTTGCCGCGGCTGCTCAGCAGCGAGCAGGAGGCGGCCTTATGGGCCTCTGTGCTGGGCCGTGATGCTGTCTCTTATACACATCTGACGCTG
>WTJD01000195.1:3514-11117 GCA_011524975.1 Lysobacterales bacterium | reverse complement strand
TCGCCCTTCGACGGCCGCGTCAGCCAGGTGGCGATCGACGACGGAGACGAGGTCGCCGCCGGCGACGTGATCCTCGTGATCGACGGACGCCCGGCAGTGGCCGCCAACGGCGACTTCTCGTTCTACCGCACCCTCGACGTCGGCTCCGATGGCCCCGACGTGCTCCAGCTGGAGCAGATCCTCTCCGACGCCGGCTACGACCCCGATGGCATGGCTGAATTCTTCAGCAAGCTCAATCGCCTGACCCGGGTCAATGGAGAGGGCCCACCGGAATTTCTTCGAACCCACCCGGTGAATGTCAACCGAATCGCCGAAGCCAGGGATCGCGCCGCCAACCTGCCCGAGCCGCCCGGGGATCCGGACTCCGGTTTTTACCTGATGCAGGCCCGGGTCCGGGCGCTGTACGAGGACGAGCCTGAAGAGGCCATCGCCTGGTTTCGGGACGAACTGCAAGAAGATCATGGCCAGCCCCAGGTAGACGGCCTCAATTATGGGCTTGCCATCGCATTGCAGCGAGACCTGAAATACGCTGAATCGCGCGAGATACTGGAGACGCTGAACCGGTCAGACCCTTATCAGCTGGCCTACCAGCTACAACTGGCTGATCTGGATCTGGCCGTGGACGAACCGGAATCCGCGCTGACACGACTCTCTAACCTGCACCAGGATTTCCCGGGAAACCACGCCATCGCGGTTGAGTACGCAGAAGCACTGTTGCACGGGAAAGAGCCCAAGCAGGCGGAGCAGGCTACACGCATGCTTCGCGAGCAGGCCCTCAAGCGGCCCGACGACCCGACGCTCTACGCGCTCTACGCGCGCGCGGCCAATATCGCCGGCGATGAAGTACGGTCTGCCGAAGCCCTCGCCGAGTCCTACTATCAGCGTGGCGAAACCACTGATGCCATCGAGCAGTTGGAGCGGCTCACCCAGGACCCGGCGTTGGATTATTATCAGCGTTCCCGGGTCGAAGCCCGCTTGCTGGAAATGAGACTGGAAGCCGGGGAAGAGCTCGAGGAACCGGAAGACGACCCGTAATCAGCCGCAACCATCGCAAGTAATTGTTTCAGCATGTTTTCATGTCACGAAACTGTCACATGCTTGCCTATAATAGGGTTCATGAAACCTAAGGTGGCCCACGCCCGGAGTACAGGAAACGCCGTGAACAGCAACCCGGTCCGCGTCCTGGTCGTCGATGATGAAGCGGCGATTCGGGAAATGATTCAGTTCTCTCTGCGTCGATCCGGCATGGAAGTCGAGGGCGCCGCCGATGCCCGCGAAGCATTGGCCGCAGTCAGCGAACACAAACCCGACATTATCCTGATGGACTGGATGATGCCCGGCGTCAGCGGTCTGGAACTGACCCGTCGCCTCAGGCGCGAGCCGGTGACCTCGGACATTCCCATCATCATGCTGACCGCCAAGGTGACAGAAGACGACAAAGTCGCTGGCCTTGAGGCGGGCACCGATGACTACGTCATCAAACCATTTTCACCGCGCGAACTGATTGCCCGCATTCACGCGGTCCTCAGACGCAGTAGCCCTACAGACGAGCATGGCTTAATCGAGGCCGGCGAACTCACCCTGGACACGCATGCCCGCCGGGTCGTCGCCAAGGAAGGCGAGGTCCGCGTGGGCCCCACGGAGTACCGGTTGCTGGAATTTTTCATGTCCAATTCGGGACGCGCCTACAGCCGTTCCCAGCTTCTGGATCATGTCTGGGGCACAGGCGCTTACCTCGAGGAACGAACGGTAGACGTGCATATCAGGCGCCTGCGCAAGGCGCTGCAGGCTGCCGGCCTGAGCCATTACGTGCAGACCGTTCGAGGTCACGGCTACCGCTTTATGGCTGACGGCTAGACACGATGACCGCCAGAAACTGGAGGCGCCACGCCAGTCACCTGGTGATCGGCCTCACGAGTGTCCTGCTCGCCGGATGGTTGAGCGGGGAACCCGTTCTGGTTCTGGCGGTGGCGAGTTTTTGCTACCTGGCGTGGACGGTGGCCAATGTTTTTCGGCTTTACCAGTGGCTCAGAAGCGAGGAAGGGAAGATTCCGGAGAGCCTCGGCATGTGGGCGGATATTTTTGACCGGATACATGAACTGCAGAAGTCCAACCGCCTACAACAGGAAAAGCACCAATCCGTCATTCAGGAATTTCTCAGCATGACCGATGCCTTTCCCGACGCCACCCTGGTCATCGACCAAAACGATTGTCTGACCTGGTTCAATGATGCCGCTCACAACCTGCTTGGGCTCCAGATTCCTGAGGATTTGGGCCAACCTGTCACCAATCTGCTGCGGGATCCGGACTTTGCCGACTGGATAGCAGTAGGTGAACAGGTTCAGACCTCCTTCGAGATGGCAAGCCCCGCTGATGGCACCATCAGGCTTGATGTCAGCATCATCACGTATCGTGAGAAGCAACGTTTACTCGTACTTCGTGATGTCACCGAAATCAACAACCTGGAGAAGATTCGACGTGATTTCGTCGCCAATGTTTCCCACGAATTGCGCACGCCCCTGACCGTCCTGCTCGGATACCTGGAATCCATTTCCGACCAGTGCCCGGACGATGTCACCCCCGTGATCAGCAAAATGCAGGACCAGGCACATCAAATGCAGGGGTTGCTCAGCGATTTACTGGAATTATCCAGGCTGCAATCCGCCGAGCAGGTCAGCGAGGATCAGAGTATCGATGTCCCCGCCACCCTGATGCAGCTCAAGGAGCAGTCCGAGGAACTCAGTCAGGACCGGCACTCTTTCAAATTCTCCATAGAGCCGGGGCTGTTTCTGCTGGGCAATGCGGTCGACCTGGAAAGCGCCTTCCGCAACCTGATCCACAACGCCATCAAATACACAGCTGATGGTGGTGAGATAGCAGTACGCTGGGAGTCTACGGAAGAGGGACCCACCTTCAGCGTGCAGGACACCGGTATCGGCATTCCGACAAGAGATATTCCACGGCTGACCGAACGCTTTTATCGCGTTGGGTCTGATCGATCCCGCGATTCCGGCGGTACGGGGCTTGGTCTGTCCATCGTCAAACATGTACTCAACGCACATGAGGCTTCCCTCAACATTGATAGTGAACTGGGCCTAGGCAGCACGTTTTCATGTGTATTTCCCGTTGAAAGAACATCAAGGCCAAAAAATGCGCGGAGCGAAGGGTAATCAAGCGGATTACGCTTGCTGTCACAATTCCGTCACAAAGCTCACCTAATCTAAGTTGCTTGGTAACACACTGCAGGCTGTAGCCTGAATGGAGAAAATCATGCGTTCTAGCATCCGCGCGCTCGGCTATCTTATCTTCGCGCTTTTACCCTCCCTTACGATGGCCCAAGCCGAAGTCGATCCGGCGCTACCCGACTATGAGAAAACCAGTGGCGTATCAGGCAATCTGTCCAGCGTGGGCTCAGATACGCTGGCCAACCTGATGACGCTCTGGGCCGAGTCATTCAAAAAGGTGTATCCCAATGTCAACGTGCAGATTCAGGCTGCCGGCTCGTCGACCGCACCGCCGGGGCTCACTGAAGGCACCTCCAACTTGGGCCCGATGAGCCGCCTGATGAAGGACAAGGAAATCGAAGCCTTCGAGAAACGGCACTTGTACAAGCCGACGCCGGTTGCCGTGGCCATCGACGCGCTCGCGGTTTTTGTTCATAAGGACAACCCTCTGGAAGGTCTCTACATCGACCAGGTCGATGCCATCTTTTCCTCCACCCGCACCTGCGGTGCTCCGGAGCCCATCGAGAAATGGGGTCAGCTGGGCCTGGAAGGCGCCTGGGTGAATCGTGAAATACAGCTCTACGGCAGGAACTCGGTTTCAGGAACCTACGGCTATTTCAAAGACAACGCATTGTGCAAAGGCGACTTTTTGAACAACGTCAATGAGCAACCAGGGTCTGCGTCCGTTGTGCAATCTGTGAGTTCTTCGCTGAATGGCATTGGTTACTCAGGCATCGGCTACACGACGTCATCCGTTAGAGCCGTGCCACTGTCAAGATCACAGGGAAAGCCGTTTGTTGACGCGACCCCGGAAATGGCCATAGCCGGCAGCTACCCACTCGCCCGATTCTTGTATGTCTACGTCAACAAAGAGCCGGGCAAGCCTTTACCACCTTTGACGCTGGAGTTCTTCAAGCAGGTCTTGTCGAAGCAGGGCCAGGAAGTGGTTGTTAAGGATGGCTACATCCCGCTTCCAGCCGCAGTAGCCGCCCGGGAACTCGAGAAGTTGCAATAGGGAAATCACATCTCCACACGTTTAGACCCCGCTACGGCGGGGTTTTTTTTGGCGCTCAGTTTTATTGGTAACAAAATTGAGGGTCAAATGTCGCGTTTCTGTCATGTTTCCCAAGATAAAAATCAAATGTGACATCAGAACGTAACAATACTGTCATATTAAGTTCATAAACTGCCCGCGCGACATCGCCGAACCAATTGCGGAGGTAATCCGAAATGCGCACCAAATCCCTGTCATGCATCGTCATGGCCATCATGGTTATGGCCGGCGCGCAACCAGCGCTCGCCGTTTCCGATGATGAATTCAAAGCCCTGCGCGAGCAGTTGATGCTGCTGAGCGAAAGATTGGACGAGCTCGAGCAGTCCAACCAGGAACTCAAGGCGGAAAACGCGCGACTGCAGGCATCCCGAGAAGAAGTGGATGTTGCCATCGCCAACCTTGATCAGGCGACCGAAGAGTTGGAAGAGAAAGTGGAGGAGGAAGCACAGGCGGATGCCTGGGCCGACCGAATCAAGCTCAAAGGCGATTTTCGCTTTCGGCATGAAGGCATCGAGGTGGAAGGCAGTGATGAGCGAACCAGGCAGCGGATTCGGGCCAGGGCAGCCATCATCGCTGAGGTCACCGATGATGTTGAAGTTGGCCTTGGTTTTGCCAGCGGCGGTGATGACCCGGTATCAACCAACCAGACGCTGGGCGGCGGCGGCTCCACCAAGCACATCAAGCTGGACCTGGCTTACTTCAAGTGGGACGGCTTGAAGAACACCACCGTCATTGGCGGCAAATTCAAAAACATCCTGCACCGCGCCGGCAAGAACGGGCTGCTGTGGGACGGAGACTGGAACACGGAGGGCGCAGGCATCGCGTGGGATAACGGCACCTTCTTCGCCAACGCCATCGGCACCTACCTGGAAAGCGACAGCAAGAAGTTGGACACCGAGTTTTCCTACGGCGCCCAGGGCGGAATCAAACACAAATTTGAAAACGCCAAGCTGACAGCAGGAATCGGCTACTACAGAATCGACACCAAAGGTAAAGGCAGCTTCTTTGGCGATGACGACGATTTCTTTGGCAACAGCTACGACCCCATGACCAACACCTACCTCTATGATTATCACGAAATTGAAGCCTTTGCCGATATCGGTTTCGATCTCGCGGGCAGGCCGTTGAGCATCTTCTTCAACTACGTCTATAACCAGAAGGCGCCCGAGAACGACACGGCCTATGCAGGTGGGTTCAAATACGGCAGCGCCAGTGCGGCACGTTCATGGGAATTCGGTTATGTCTACCAGGACCTCGAAGCTGACGCCGTCTACGGGCTGCTGACGGATTCAGACTTCGGCGGCGGCGGTACTGACGCCCGCGGTCATATCCTTAAGGGTGGTTATGGCATCGCGAAGAACTGGAAAGCCAGCGTCACGTACTTCATCAATGAAATCGATATCTCCAGTGATGATCCCCGCGATTTCGATCGCCTGCAGCTCGACTTGAATTTCAAATACTGATTGAGACCGTCTTCTCCCGGCCCGGCAAGGCTCACGTCTTGCCGGGTCGAGCGTTTTCATGACCCGAAAACATTCGGACCATCATGAAAGCTCAGAGCCAAGCCACTATACTGGATGGCTATGGAATCGAGCGTTGTACAGCTACCTGTTGGTGACCAGCTCTTGCAGGACCTTACGGAGCACCCTCCGAAGAACCTGCGGGATCACCGCCTGTACCTGAACCGGGAACTGAGCCTGCTGCGCTTCAACCGGCGCGTGCTGGCGCAGGCGCTCGAGCCCGACATTCCCTTGCTGGAACGCCTTCGTTTCGTATGCATTTCCCGTTTGTTGCTGGATGAGTTCTTCGAGGTTCGGGTCGCCTCGCTTCGTCAACGCATCCTTCACGCCGCGGCCAAGCCAGGCCCGGACGGCATGACTCCGCGAACGACGCTGACCCGTATCCGCGAAGAATCCCATGCCCTGGTCAGCGAGCAGTACCGGACTTTCAACCAGGCGCTGAAGCCGGCGCTCGAGGCTGAAGACATTCGCTTTCTGGATTCCCGCCAATGGACCGAGCGCCAGATTCGCTGGCTGGGTCACTATTTCGAGCGCGAGTTGATGCCGGTACTCAGCCCGCATGGCCTGGATCCCGTCCATCCGTTTCCTCGCCTGGTAACCAAGAGCCTTAATTTCGCCGTGGAACTGCGGGGTAAAGACGCTTTCGGGCGAGAGGGCTCCATGGCCCTGGTGCGTGCCCCGCGCTCATTGCCGCGCCTCATCCGGATTCCGCGCTCCTATACCCGGGGGCCCAACGATTTCGTTTTCCTTTCCTCCGTGCTGCAGCACTTCATGGCCGAATTGTTCCCCGGCATGGAGGTCGTTGGCAGCCACCAGTTCCGCGTCACGCGCGATTCCGAATTGCTGGTCGATGAAGAGGAAATCGAGGACCTGGCCAATGCGCTGCGAGGAGAACTCGCCGAGCGAGGCTTTGCGGCCGCCGTCCGGCTCGAAGTTCGTCCCGGCTGCCCCGAGACCGTCGCCAAATTCCTGACCAACCGCTTCGAATTGGCCCCCGAGGACGTGTACGAGTGCGATGGCCCGGTCAACCTGGCCAGGGCGGTGGAGGCCATCGATCAGATCGATCGCCCGGATCTGAAGTATCCGGTCTACAACCCCGGCCTGCCGGCTGAATTCAGCGGCAAGCCCAACCTGTTCACGGCCATTCGACGCAATGACGTGCTTTTGCATCACCCCTACCAGGGGTTCACACCCGTGCTTGAGCTGCTGCGCCAGGCCAGCATCGACCCCAACGTGCTGGCGATCAAGCAGACTTTGTACCGGACCGGTATTAACTCGCAGATCGTGCATTTGCTGGTTGATGCGGCGCGCGCCGGCAAAGACGTCACCGCCGTGGTCGAGATACGCGCTCGGTTCGATGAAGAGGCCAATATCCGACTGGCGGCACGGCTGCAGGAAGCGGGTGTTCAGGTGGTCTATGGCATCGTAGGGCACAAGGCCCACGCCAAGATGCTGATGATCGTCCGCCGTGAACCCAAGGGCATCAGACGCTACGTGCACCTGGGCACCGGAAACTATCACGCCAGCACGGCTGCCCTGTACACCGACCTCGGCCTGCTGACGGCCAATCCTGAGATTGGCGAGGACGTTCATCGGGTCTTCCAGGAGCTGTCCGGGCTTGGCAAAGTGCTCAAAATGAAACACCTGCTGCACTCTCCGTTCACGCTGTTCGACGGGCTGATCGAACGCATCAAGCGCGAGACCGATAACGCCAGGCAGGGATTGCCTTCCGGCATCGACCTGAAGTTGAATTCGCTGACCGAACCCAAGGTCATTCGAGCCCTGTACGGAGCCTCCCAGGCGGG
>WTJD01000195.1:0-3414 GCA_011524975.1 Lysobacterales bacterium | reverse complement strand
CTGGCATGGAAAAAGAAAACCCTGGCATGGGACATGCAGCCCGATGGCAGTTACCTGTTTACCAAGGAAACGGAAACCGCCAAGTTGCAGCATCCGCAAAAACGCCTGATGAAGAAACACCGGGTCTGAGGTGCTCCTGCCGTCATCGCGTGGCAGAGCGCAGTAGCCGTGAGCATCTCCGCCCCACCCACCCCTGAAATCGACGAGACTTACGCTGCTGTGGACCTCGGCAGCAACAGCTTCCACCTGCTCGTGGCCAGAAGGACACACGGGGAATTACGGGTGCTCGACCGCATCAAGGAAATGGTTCGCCTCGGCGGAGGACTGGATGCTGAGGGGCGGCTGGATGATGCCACCCGCACGCGAGCGATGGACTGCCTGGCCCGGTTTGGTCAGCGACTGCGGGGCATACCGGACGCCAATATGCGCGCGGTCGGCACACAGACCTTTCGCCGCATGCGCGGCGCCAACTCCTTTTTAATGGTCACCGAGACGGCCCTGGGTTGTCCCGTGGACATCATCGCGGGCAGGGAGGAGGCCAGACTGATCTATCTCGGTGTATCCCAGGGTATCGCCGGGCCTCCGGATCGCCGCCTGGTCATCGACATCGGCGGTGGTAGCACGGAAATCGTACGGGGCACGGGCAGCACGCCCACCTTGCTGGAAAGCATGCAGTTTGGCTGTGTATCTGTGACCCGGCGGTTTTTTCCAAATGGACAACTCACCCCCCAAGCCTGGCAGCAGGCCGTGATTGCCGTTCGGGCGGAATTGCAGGAGCTTCAGACCCGTTATCGCGAAGCGGGATGGGACAGGGCCATTGGCTCCTCGGGCACCCTGCGCGCCGTAGAATCGATGTGCCGCGCGGCAGGCTGGACGGAAAAACATATCACCACCGAGGCGCTCGGCAAGCTATCCGCCGAACTTCAGTCTCAAAAACAGATATCACGGATCAGCATTCCCGGGCTCAGCGAGAGACGTCGACCGGTCATCGCCGGCGGCGTCGTCATCCTGCAGGCCTGCTTCGAGGCTCTGGACATCGAACAGATCGAAGTCTCCCGTTTCGCCCTGCGTGAAGGGGTCCTGCATGACCTTTTGGGCCGTCTGGAGCACAAGGACCCCAGGCACTCGACGGTTGAAGCGTTCATGTCCCGGTTCGGCGTGGATACCGCACAGTCGGAAAGGGTTGGCCGGGTCGCGCTCAATGCTTTTGACCAACTGGCAGAGGATGCCTGGCTGACCCATATTCACAGAGAACTTCTGAAATGGGCCGCGGACCTGCATGAGACGGGCCTGGATATCTCGCACAGTCACTATCAGCGTCACTCAGGGTATCTCGTCGAGGAATCCGACATGGCTGGATTCACCCGCCAGGAACAGCAGTTCCTGGCCGCCCTGGTCCGATTTCACCGCAGAGCGGTGCCCCCCGATTTTGCACACGACCTGCCTGCCCGTCTGCATGATCCGCTGCGCTTCGTGCTTTTCTGCCTGCGCCTGGCCTGGATACTCTGCCGTACGCGAGAAGATGAAACCCTGCCTGATTTCTCACTGGAAATAAAAGATCACGCCGTCAACGCGGGCTTTTCCCGCAAATGGCTGGCGGCACATCCGCTGACCTGCGCCGACCTCGAGCAGGAGATGTCGCTGCTGAAACCGATCGGCATGGTGTTCAGCATATCGGAGTCCTGAATGAGCCAAGACCCTTTGAGCGGAAAAAGGTGGGCGCCGGGCGCCAGCCTGGAGATGCTACGCAGGCGGGCTGCTCTGCTGGGCGAGATCAGGGCCTTTTTCACTGAACGCGGTGTGCTCGAAGTCGAGACACCGGTGCTGTCCGCGGCAGGCAACAGCGACCCGGGCATCCGCCAATGGCGTACCGCGGGCGAGGTCGCCTGGCTGAGGACCTCGCCGGAATACGCCATGAAACGTCTACTGGCAGCGGGCGGCGGCGATATTTACGAACTCGGAAGAGTGTTCAGGGCTGCTGAAGACGGACGTCACCACAATCGCGAGTTCACCATGCTGGAATGGTATCGCGTCGGCTGGGGCTATCACGAGTTGATGGACGAGGTGGTGCAACTGTTGCGCGCTTGCTGGCCCGGAGAGACGCTCAGTGAGTCCCGTCATAGCTATCGTGAACTGTTTCAGAAACACGCCCAGATCGATCCTTTCGATGCCGAACTGGATGAGCTTCGCAGCCGGCTTGCATCCGCCGGCGTCCGGTTGGATGCCCCTGACCGGGCCGAATGTCTGGACCTCCTGCTGAGCGCAGTTATTCAACCACGGCTGCCCGAAAGACAGCTGACCTTGGTCTACGATTTTCCCGCTGACCAGGCTGCCCTGGCCCGGATTCGGCCGGGTTCGCCGGATGTGGCTGAACGGTTCGAGCTGTTCCTTGGCCCCGTGGAACTGGCCAACGGCTACCAGGAATTGACCGATCCGGAAGAGCAGCTCAGGCGTTTTGAACGCGAGAACCAGGCTCGGGAGAAAGCCGGGCAGGCCACCGTGCCGCTGGACACCCTGCTGATTGATGCCCTCACCGAAGGCCTGCCACGATGCAGCGGGGTTGCCCTGGGCATTGACCGGATGCTGATGGTCATGACCGGGGCCGCGTCCTTGAGCGAGGTGATGACCTTTAGCGCTGATCAGTCCTGAGCCCAGCGTTCACAGCGGTTTAACGGGAAGCTCGATACAAAAACTCAAGCCGCCACCCGGCCGATTGGCCGCAGAAATCTCCCCCCGGTGGCGCCGGACAGCGGCAGCGGCGATGGCCAGGCCCAAACCATGGCCACCGGTTTTACGGTCCCGCGCTTCCTGGACCCGATAAAACGGCTCGAAGATTCGATCCAGCTGTTGCGCCGGGATACCCGGACCCCGGTCTGAAACGCAGACCCGAACCATCGCATCGCTCTGCCGATGCGCGGTCAATTCCACGCCCCTGTCCATGTCGGTATGTTGCAGGGCATTGCGCAGGAGGTTCTCCACGGCGCGCCAGATCAATTCACGATCGGCTATCACCTGCAATGGCGACTCGGCTTCGAGGGAGACGCCCCGGCCACCCTGCGGCACCTCGTAGTTGACCACCTCTTTAAGGTCTGTCAACACGTCGGACAGGTCGAATTCTTCCCACCTCAAAGGAGACATCTCCGAGGATTCACGCATGAGCCCCAGGACCTCATCGATCAGGGCTTCCAGGCGCTCACTCTCCAGTTCGATGCGGTCGAGCTCGCCCACCACGGCCTGACTGTTGCGGCCGCGCGCGAGTTCCAGCGCCACCCGCATCCTGGCCAGGGGAGATCGCAACTCGTGACTGACATCGCGCAGCAAACGTTGATTGGCCGCCTGCAACTCCTGCAGCCGCGAGGCCATCTCATCCAGATCACGGGCCAACTGGCCGAATTCGTCCGCCCGCCCCTCCAG